>CAMKAT010000026.1 GCA_946410555.1 uncultured Caryophanales bacterium
ATTCTTATTATTAAAATAAATTGAATATATGTTAAGTGTATGTATTATTTAACAATAAATTTATATTGATTTTAAAAAAATGATATAATTTAAATGAATTATTCTAGAAAGATATAGGTGATTATAATGAAATTAGCTATTGCAACAGATCATAATGGAGTAAATGAAAAGAAAGAAATTATTAGTTTCTTAATTAATAAAGGGTATGAAGTTTTAGACTTAAGCCCTGACAATAATCCAAGTGATGATTATCCTGACTATGCTTCAAGAGTTTGTACTAAAGTTTTAAATAATGAAGCTGATTTAGGAATACTTATGTGTGGAACTGGGATAGGAATGTCTATCGCTGCTAATAAATTTAAAGGAATTAGATGTGCTAAAGTTTCTAATGATACTGAAGCAGTATTAGCTCGTGAACATAATAATGCTAATGTTATTGCTCTTTCTTATAAAGAAGATATTAATGCTTTAAAATTAATGATTGAAAAGTTCGTAACTACTTCTTTTAGTAATGAAGAAAGACATATAAGAAGAATTGAAAAGATAGGAATGTTAGAAAAATGAAATTAGCTTTATATACATTAATGCTTGCATTAAGTATTTATGCAGTGTCTGGTATTAATTTTAATGGAATTATAAAAACTAATAGAAAGTTTGAAGCTGTTTTTTTACAAATTCTATTATCACTTTCTTTAGCTTACGCAAGTTCATCATTGTTACTTGCAATTATAGATTCTTCTATGATTATTAAATAAATATATATAATAAAAAGGCTTCGATTGAAGCCTATTTTTGGTTGTAATAAAAAAACGATGCTAGCCCCCTGAGACTAGCATCAAAGAATAAAAAGGGGTTGGCTAGTGTGATACTAGCACCAATTCGCCTGTTTGTGAATTGGTAGTTACTATACTAATGGATAAAGTATATTTTGTCAACAAAAACTTTACTTTGTGATACAATTTATTTGAGGTAAAAATATGGAATTAAAAGAGTTAAAAGGTGTAGGTCCTAAAACGCTTCAAGGACTGTTTGATTTAGGTATAAATTCTATTGATGATTTGGTTAGATATTATCCATATAGATACAATGTTTATAAGCCAATTAATATTAGAGATTGTATTGATAATAGTACTATTACTATCATTGGTAGAGTAGTTTCTAAACCTTCTTTTTTCAGAGGTAATAAAGTTAAATCTATCATTAGATTTAAGTTTGAAACATCTAATAATATTATTAATGTAACTATTTTTAATCAACCATATTTAACTAAGAGTTTATATATAAATAAAGAGTTAACTTTGGTAGGCAAATATGATGAGTTAACTAATACCTTTACTGTTTCTAAAATTTTTAATGATGTGCTAGATAAAACTTTAATTGAAGGAGTATATCATTCTAGTAGTAATATTAATAGATCTTCTTTAGTTAAACTTATAAATAATATTTTATTATCTGATTATGAAGTTAATGAAATAATTCCTTCTTATATTAATGATAAGTATGAATTAATGAATACAAAGGATGCATTAAAAGTAATTCATAATCCAATTGATAATAGTTCTTATAAGAAAGCTTTACTTAAATTAAAATATGAAGAACTATTTGAATTTATGTTTAAAATTAATATTCTTAAGATTAGAAAAGAGCTAAATGATAATTTTGTGATTAAAGATTTTAACGATGACTCTTTAAAAAGAATTCTTTCTTTAATTCCTTTTGAATTAACTAAAGGACAAATGGATGCTATTAATGAGATTATCGAAGATTTTAGAAGTTTAAGAAGAATGAACAGATTAGTTCTTGGAGATGTTGGTAGTGGAAAAACTATAGTTGCTTTTATTTCCTTAATATTAAATAAAGAATCTGGATATCAAGGATGTATGATTGCACCGACTGAGGTTCTAGCAATTCAACACTTTGAGAATTTTAAATCTTTATTTAATGATTTAGATATTAAAGTAGAGTTATTAACTGGAAATACATCCAAAGCAGATAAAAATAGAATTAATAAAGAATTACTTAATGGTGATATAGATATTCTTATTGGTACTCATGCTTTACTTGAAGATAATATAGATTTTAATAATTTAGGACTTGTAGTAACTGATGAACAACATCGTTTTGGAGTTAATCAAAGAAATATATTAAGAAATAAAGGAGAAGCAGTAGATGTTTTATATATGAGTGCGACTCCGATTCCTAGAACATATGCTTTAACTATTTATGGAGATATGGATATATCTTTAATCAAAGATAAACCTAATAATAGAAAAGAAATAAAAACTTTAAAGTATACTTTTAAAGATTTAGATAAAGCTTTTGATATAGTAAATGAAGAATTAAATAAAAATCATCAAGTTTATATTGTTAGTCCTTTGATTGAAGATGAAGAATCAGATATTAATGATATTAATAATATTAAAGAACTTGTTAATAAGTATTTAGTTTCTAATAAAAAAGTTGGAATTCTACATGGCAAATTAAAAAATGTTGAAAAAGATAAAATTATTAACAGTTTTAAAGAAGGAAAGATAGATGTAATAATATCTACGACTGTTATTGAAGTAGGGGTAGATGTAAGTAATGCTACTTGTATACTTATATTTAATGCTGAGAGATTTGGATTATCTACGCTCCATCAATTAAGGGGAAGAGTTGGAAGAAACTCTTTAGAATCCAAATGTATTTTATTAAGTGATAAGAATTCTGAAAGATTTGATTGCTTAGTAGAATCCAATGATGGTTTCTATATAAGTGAAATGGATTTAAAACTTAGGGGATCTGGAGATCTATTTGGTATTAGACAACATGGTGATATGTCATTTAAGATAGCTAACATAGTTAGTGATAATAGAATACTACTTCAATGCAAGAAGGACTCTGAAGAATTTATTAAAGATAATATAGATACTAATTTTAGTAATTTTAGTTATTATAGAAATATAGTTAATGATCTCGTTAATAAAGATTAATATATAGTTTATTGACAAATATTTAATTTTTATTTATATTTAATATAGGTAGAGTAAACATCTACCTGTGAAGTTAATTATTAACTTAATGCTATCAATCGCTTAACGATTCTTAAGTGTTGAGCGGTTGACCAAAACCCCCTGAAAGGCTAGAAAATTTCTAGCCTTTTTTTGGTGAATGAATATAAAGATTTAAAATAAAAAAACTGGTTTATTTAACCAGTTTATTATTTATGTTAATCATTGATTCTTTCCATATAGGATTTTTTTCTACTCCTAATAGGTCAGTGATTGTACTTGCTAAGTTTGCTAAACCAAAGTCTCCATTTTTAAATTCAATATTATCAATATTGTTTCCGTATATTATAAATGGTACAGGATTTGTTGTATGAGCAGTTTTAGCATTTCCTTTTTCATCTAACATTTCTTCAGCGTTTCCATGATCTGCGATAACAAGAAGAATTGTATTTGTTTCATCTACAGCTTTCATTATTCTTCCGATGTTTTCATCAACTGCTTCCATGGATTTTACTGTAGCTTCATAATTTCCAGTATGTCCAACCATATCTCCATTTGGGAAGTTACATCTTAAAAAGTCATATTTATTTGATTTAAGAGCTTCGATAAATTTATCTGTTATTTCATATGATTTCATAGCAGGTTTTTGATCGAATGGAATTATATCTGAATCAACTTTATCATATGTTTCTAATACTTCATTAAATTTATCTATTTTATTTCCGTTCCAGAAATAAGTTACATGTCCATACTTTTGCGTTTCTGAGACTGCATATTCACTTATATTAAATTTTATTAATTGTTCAGTTAATGTATTTGTTATATTTGGTGGACTTGTTAAATAATTCTTTGGAATATTTAGTTCTGAATCATATTGTAACATTCCAGCATAGTATACTTTTGGGACTCTAACTCTATCAAATGCCTTGAAATCTTCTTCAGTAAATGCTTTTGATATTTCTATTGCTCTATCTCCTCTGAAGTTGAAGAATATTACTGAGTCATGATCTTCGATTGTACCATTTGTATTCTCTATGATAAATGGATTTAAGTATTGATCTATTATCTCTGAATTTTCTAATCTATCTGTTTCAATCGCTTCTTTAGCACTTTTGAATTTTCTTCCTTCACCAAGTACATGAGTGTACCATCCTTTTTCTACCATGCTCCAGTTAGCTTCATATCTATCCATTGTGATGTTCATTCTTCCACCACCGGATACGATTCTTCCATTAAATGAATCATCATTTAATTCTTTTAATTTGTTTTCTAAAATTTCTACATATTCTAATGCTGATGTTTTAGGAACATCTCTACCATCAAGTAGTATATGTACACATACATCTTTTATTCCATCTTTTTTAGCTACTTCTAACATTTTTAATAAATGATTAATATGTGAGTGAACACCACCATCTGATAGAAGTCCTATGAAATGTAATTTGTTATCCTTAGCATAATTAATTGCTTCTTTCCAAGTATTACCTTCGAATAATGTACCATCATTTATAGCATCATCTACTAGTTTTGCTCCTTGAGAATATATTTGACCACATCCCATGGCATTATGTCCAACTTCAGAGTTACCCATATCATCATCGTTTGGTAGGCCTACATATTTACCATGTGCATGTATAGCTATTGAATTTACCATTATTTTGTCTAGGTTTGGTGTGTTTGCATTTTTGAACGCATTACCATTTGTTTTATCTGTTAAACCTACACCATCCATTATTACTAATGCTACTTGTCTCATTATTATCACCATATTAATTATATCATCTGTAAATATCTTTTATTAAAATTATTGTTTTTGTTTTGTAAAGTTCTATATTTATATTCATTTTTTTTTTATAATATTATTGGAAAAGTAATATAATCGACAAGAAGTCTAAAAAAACGACATTAGATTGTATTATAGTATTCTTGTATTTCTCAAGAAGTATGTTTCCTAAATAAGAGAGGTGATGTTATGTCGATTGTTAAGGTAGATAAGATTAACAAGAAATTTGGAAAAAAACAAATACTTCATGACGTTTCATTTGAAATTAATGAAGGAGAGATATTAGGCTTTATTGGACCTAATGGTGCTGGTAAAACTACTACTATTAAATTAATGCTTGGTCTTCAATCAATTGATAGTGGTTCTGTTACAATTAATGGTTATGATTTAAAGAAAGATTTTGAAAAAGCTATCAAAGGGGTAGGTGGAATCATTGAATCTCCTGATATGTATATGTATCTTTCAGGAAGACAAAATCTAAAATTAATAGCTAACATGTATAAAGGTATTACTAAAAAAGATATTGAAGACTTAATTAAACTTGTAGGTTTAGAAAAAAGAATAGATGATAAAGTATCCAAGTATTCTTTAGGTATGAGACAAAGGTTAGGAATTGCTGCAGCATTAATAAGTAAACCTAACGTTCTTATACTAGATGAACCTACGAATGGTCTAGATCCTCAAGGTATCTTAGAGATAAGAGAATTGATAAAAAAATTAGCTAAAGAAAATAAAATGGCTATTATGATTTCTTCTCATAATCTAAGTGAATTAGAGAATTTCATTACAGATGCTTGCATTATTCAAAATGGTAAAATAGTAAGTAATTCTTCAATTAAAAAGTTAAAATCATTAGATGTATCTAAGTATAGATTTAAACTTAATAAAACTAGAGGAATTAAAACATTATTTGGTAATAATAATATCGAAGTAATCGATGATGAGACTTTCGAAATCGAAGTTGAAAAGAAAGATATCAATAGTATTTTAAAGAAATTAATTTCTAATGATTTTGAAATTTATTCTTTATATAAAGTATCTATGAGTCTTGAAGAAGCATTTATTAAAGAGACAGGGGGTAATGTAATTGAATAAGTTAGTTAGAAATGAATTGTATAAGCTTTTTCATAAAAAGTCCACTTATATATATTTATTCATTATTACTGTTTTATTAGTATTAATTAGTTATATTAGCAATAAATCAATTCAACTTGCTAATAATAATGATTTTGATTCTATGATTGCTACTTCACAAAGTAATATAGAGTCTTTTAAAGATAATAATAAAATACTAGATGAGTTTAAAGATTCTTATGTTCAAGAGTTAGCTAATATAGATTCTTTAAAGTTAGCAAAAGAAAGAAATGTAGATGTATTATCTGCTGAATATGACTATATAAAAAGTAAAGTTTATGCGTTATATTTAGTTAAATATAATGTTATTGAGAATGGCTATAGTTATAGCGATTTTGGATATTTATCGGAAGAAGATTTTAATAATAAGTTAAATGAAACTATAAAGAAACTTGATAATTTTGTTCCTATAGAAGAAGTTAAAAATGATTTAAACAATCTTAATAAAGAACAATTATGTAAGAGTGTTAGTAAGAAATATTGTGATGAATATTATAATGTTTATAAAAGTGTATTAGAATACAGAATTAATAATAATATTCCTTATACTCAACATGAGAATTCTAATGTACTTACTTCTTATTTAGAAGCTTATTTAACTTATCTTGAATTAAGAGATAATAAGAATTTATCTAAAGAGAAGAAAGATGAATATAGAGAAGTTTTAAAAACTGTTAAATTAACTCAATATAGAATGGAACATAATTTAATAGATAATAAGAAAAATGTAGATTTAGGATCTGCTTCATTTATTGCATCTCCTATAGATGAAAATACAATATTCCTTATTTTTGGAATTATAGTTATTGCTTGTGGTATCTTTAGTGAAGAATTTGATAAAGGTACAATTAAACAATTATTAATTAAACCTTATTCTAGAAATAAGATTGCTGTTGCTAAGATTATTACATGTTTAATAGCTACATTAATCTTTTTGATATATTTTATTATTGTTAATATTTTATGTGGTCAATTATTAATTTCAGCTTTTGATATTAATTCTACTGTATTGATGTATGATTATAATTTAGAAAAAGTATTAGTATATAATGGATTCCAATTAATAGGATTATATTTGTTATATAAATTACCATATTTAATTTTATTTACTTTAATTATTTTACTTGTATCAGTTATTACACGTAATACTGCAATTTCTGCAGTTTCAGGTTTTATGTTAATTATTCTACCTGAAATTTTATCTTTATTAATTGATAAATTTAAACCACTAGCATATTTACCATTCTATACTTGGAGATTGGATGAATTTATGTTTGGTGGAAGATCTACAATTAAACAATTAACATTTAATAATTCGTTGATATTGGATATTGTTTATATTGTTATATTCTCAATTTCATTAATAATTGTATTTAAACGTACTGATATTAAGAATCAATAAAGAGCAAATTATTTGCTCTTTTATTTTTTGTATTTTAATTATTATTTGTTGTGATACAATAAATGCAGAAAGGTGTGTTAATATGGAAAAGGAAAGAAAAGAAAAAGAAGCATTAGTTACTAGTAGAGTTTTATTTTATAGTGTATTAGATAAAATCTATTTAGTATTATTTGCTATTTATTTCGTATTTGGTTTATTTAATGGATTATTTATGAGATTAAGAACAGTTGGAGCGGTATTTGGTTATTATGTAGGTTTCCTAGTAGGTGCTGCTATCATGGGATTATTAATGAATTGGTTTTATAGATGTGCTATTAAATCTATGTTATGTATTACTGAGGATGAAGTATATAAAGAAAGTTATGCTCCACTTAAAAGAAGTGAAACATCAATTCCTTTAAATAAAATTACTTCAGTTACTACTTTTAATTTCTTCTGGATTTTTAGATCTATAATTATATTCCAATATCATCAATTACCAGTTGTATTCTTTACTTGGAATAATCAAGAATTCAAAGATAAATTTGATGAATTAGTTAATAAGAGAAAAGCAAATATTAAAAATGAATTCGAAGAAAAGAATATTATTTCTTTCATTGATAAGAAACATTATTCTATTATTGGAGCTATTACTGGTGGAGTAGTATTAGTATTTGTTATTATTGCTATTATTATGAGTTTTACTAATCCAAGTAATAGAGTAATTGGTACTTACTCTGAAGGGGATAAAGCAATTACATTAAATAAAGATTCTTCTTGTACATTAACTGGTTTTGAAGATATTTCTAATTGTTCTTGGAGTTATGATCAAGATTTAGAAGTGGTAACTGTTAAATATACTTATGATATTACTTCTTCTTATTTAGGAAAGAGATCATATGATAAAACTATTTCTTTAAATTATTCTAAGAATACTTTAGTAAATGGTTCTAAAACTTATACAAAGAAAAAATAGAAATTTAATATTTCTATTTTTTGTTTCTTGAAATAATATACTAAAACTAGTATATTATTTTTAGTTAGTAGGGTGATTATATGAATGAAAATAAAAATCCTTATGCACATCAAAAGATAACTAGTAAAAAGTTATTTGTTGAAAGTAATTTAATAAAAAAAGAAGAAGTAGACGATAGAGGTATTAAAGCAATGGGAATCTTCTTTTCTATATTAATAGTTGTTGGTGTTATTACAGCTTATTTCTATTGGATTTATCCTTCATTTATTAAACAAACTTATACAATTGAGGATGCTTGTAATAATCCATATGAATGTGAAGATAATGCTGATGGATCTAGAACATGTTCATATTATGATGAAAAAGATAATTTAGTTAAAGTTACATGTAATGGAACAACAACTACAAGTTCTACGAAAGCAAGTAAAACTACAATGATAGAACAATAAAACATACCTATGTAGGTATGTTTTTTATTTACAAAGAATGTTATTGTTAATTGTTTCATTAGTTTTATTTGTTGATTTATTAAATGTATTTTCGTTCTTATCATATTTAATTGTAGATAAGTTATATGTACCATTTGCACAATCTAATTCTTTTATGTTTAGTAAATATTCATTATCTTTATAAGATATATCTAATAAACCTTGGTATTTATAGGATTCTACTGTTTCTTTATCGTTTGGTCTTATAAGAAGTAATCTTTTGAAAGAGTCTTCATATGATTCTTCGACAGCTACATAGTTTCCGATAACTCCTACTCTTATTCCTTTTAAGAAAGTAGTAGTTACTACTTCTTTTTCATTTATAAATATTTTATACATGTATTTGCATTCACTAGAACAATCACTATAATTATTCTTTATTGATATTTTATAATCTTTATTAAATAATTTAACTGTTCCTAAATTATAATCAAAGTTAGCACTTGATGAGAAGTCATTTAATACATATCCATTTTCCTCTAAATCTTTGAAATAATTATCTAATGCTTTTCTTGTTTGTGAAGCAGCAGAATTAATATCTGTTTCATTTTTATTCATTAATATTTTTGAAAAAATAATAGCTATTAATAATGCAATTATTATAAGTAATATAGCTATTACATAGTCTTTTACTTTGTCTTTTCTTGTCTCTATCACAATAATCTCCCCGTAATCTTTCCTTAGTATAAAAAAATGTTAATAATAAGTAAACTCTTTTTTTATAAAATACATTAATTTTATATTATGATATATTTAAGATGAGATGGTTTATATGTTTAAATATTTTTTTTATAAGAATAATATTATTATTTTACCTTACAAAGTATTATTGGATGATGATCATATTATTATTGAAGCTTATGGTGAATACTTGGAATCTTTTGTTGTGTTTCATGGTGTTATTTCTTCTAAAAATATTGATATTAATGAGATTTATGTTAAATTAAATGAACTTGTTGAGAAAAATATAGAGTTAGAAGTTGATTATAAGGATTATCATATATTCAAATTTAATTTTAAAAATGTATTAGATGAAGTATATATAAATGATATAACTGTTTCTGAATATAAAGTATTAAGTGAGGTAAGCATATAATGAATTTTGAAGATGTTATTAGAAAAAGAGAAGCTTGTAGAAAATTTAGTGATTATAGATTAACTGATGAAGAGTTAGATAAGATACTTGAAGCAGGTAGATTAGCTCCATCTGCTAAGAATTTACAACCTATTAAAATCTTAGTTGTTAAAAGTGAGGAAGGATTAAAGCTTATTGATGAAGTATCTCCTTGTAGATATGGTGCTCAACAAGTATTAATTGTGTGTGGTATGCCTAACATTGCATATAAAGAAGGGGATTATTCAGGCTATGAAGTTGATGCATCAATTTGTGCTACTCATATGATGTTAGAGGCTACTAATATAGGAATAGATAATATTTGGGTTAGAATGTTTGATTCTAAAAAGGTAAAAGAAATATTTAAATTAGATGAAGGAATTGAACCTGTTTGTTTAATTCCGATTGGTAAAAAAGCATTGGATTGTCCTCCGAGTCCTAACCATAATAAAAGAAAAGAAAAAAGTGAGTTGGTTGATTACATTTAGTAATCAACTTTTTTTATTTTATAGTATAATTATTAAAGGGGGAGTATGGATGTCATGAAAGAGCAAGACTATAATATTAAGATGATTAATCAAAGTGATAATGGGGCTAATTATAGGATTGATGTTAGAATACCTATGTCTGCCGGATGGATTGAAGATGTCTATTTTTGTACTGTTAAAGATGGCAAAAATTTTAATTATAAATTAAAACATCAAAAAAATGATAACGAATATGTTTATTTTGGCGCAGATGTATTTTTAGAGACTTGTGGTGTTTATAGATACTTCTTTCAATTTAAAGCTAATGGATATGAGAGATTTTTAGATAGAGATTCATATCTTTCTAATTATCTAAGTAATAATAAACTTGGAAAGCTTTCTGTTAATTTCGAAACTCCTGAATGGGCTAAAGGCGCTTTAATGTATCATATTTTTGTTGATAGATTTAATAGAGGATCTAAAGAACCTTTAGAAGTTAAACCAAGGAGAAATATATATCCTTCTTTTGATACACCTTTAAATCCTGGTCCTGATAAAGACGGAATTTGGAATAATGATTTTTATGGTGGAGATTTAAAAGGTATTACCGAAAAACTTTCTTATATTAAATCTTTGGGAACTGATATTATTTATTTAAGTCCTATATTTGAAAGTCAAAGTAATCATAGATATGATACAGGTGATTATGAGAATGTTGATCCTTATTGTGGAAATAATGAAGATTTAAAAGAATTATGTGATAAAGCTCATAGTATGGGTATGAAGATAGTTTTAGATTCTGTATTCAATCATACTGGTAATGATTCTAAATATTATAATGAATTTGGTAGTTATAATTCTATCGGAGCTTGCCAAGATATAAATTCTTACTATGGATCTTTTTATAGAAAACATTATGGCAAAGATGGAAAGTTATACAATGATCATTGGTGGGGAATGCCTAATTTACCTGTTTGCGATGGATCATCTAAGAATTGGCAACAATATATATATGGTGAAAATGGTGTAATAGATAAATGGTTTGATTTAGGTATTGATGGTTTAAGACTTGATGTAGCTGATGAACTTTCTGACACTTTTATCGAAGGAATTAGAAATGCGGTTCATAGAAATAAAAAGGATGGTTTAATTCTTGGTGAAGTTTGGAAGAATCCGATGAGAATGGGTAGAGGATATATTCTTTCTGGTAAGGGTATGGATTCTGTTATGGATTATTCTTTAATAGATGCTTTAATTAGATATTATAAATATGCTGATACTTATAAATTAGGCTATATTATACAAGATATATTAAATGAATATCCTAAGGATACTATAGATACTTTAATGAATTTTACTTCTACACATGATATTTCCAGAGCTATTAATATATTTGCTAATTATGATTTTAATGAATATGAAGAATGGGTATGGAAACCATTTGATGAATCATTAAGTCATGCTAAGAATTATAATTTATGTTCAGAAGAAATTAAGAAAGCAAAAGAAATATTAAAATCTTATACTTTTGGTTTGGATTTTTTACCTGGTATTTTTTCAATATTTTATGGTGATGAAGTTGGAGTTCAAGGATATGGTAATTTAATGAATAGACAACCTTTCCCTTGGAATAATATGGATAAAGATTTACTTAATCATTTTAAATATTTAGGTAGTGTTAGAAAAGATAATGAATTCTTAAAAACGGCTGATTTAAATGTTGTTGATATTACTAAGAACTACTTTATGTTTGAAAGAACTTCTGAAAATGGTGATGCTTTAATTGCAGTTAATAGAACACCTGATGATACTAATATATTTATTCCACCTAAGTATGATGGAACTGATATTTCAAAAACTTATAGTTTAAATAAATCTAAAAAAACATCATTAAGTCCTTATGGAGGAATAAGTTTAATAAAAAAATAAAATCGTTAGAATAATCTAACGATTTTTTTATAACCAATCACCATATTTTTTTATGTAATGTTTTTTAACTAATAATACTATTGATGAATATAGTATTAATAGAAGTACTACATATAAGTAATAGTAATTAGGTAATAGTATAAAGTTAAATGTCTTAATACCATGTAATAGTATTGGTGAAAGAATAGTTCCTATGATAGTTATTAATGTACCAATAATTAATCTTATATCCGGTACTGATTCAAAGATTGATTTAGAAGATCTAACAAAGTAGATAATCATAGTTTCACTTATTAAACATTCTACAAACCAAGCTGTTTGGAATCCTGCAGGATTTGATGCGTTGTATCCAAGGATAAACCAGAATATTATGAATGCACATATATCTATTACGGAACTTGCCATTCCCATGATATTCATAAACTTAGATAAATCTTTTGTATTCCACTTTTTAGGTTTAGCTAAAAATTCTTGATCTACATTATCATATGGTATAGCTATTTGACTTATATCGTATAAGAAGTCTTGTAATAACATTTGAATTGGTAATAAAGGTAAGAATGGTAAGAATAGGGATGCTATTACTATACTAAATACATCTCCGAAGTCTGATGATAAAGCCATCTTTAGATATTTAGTAATATTTCCATATACCTTTCTTCCTTCAAGTACACCATCATAAACCACTTTTAAATTCTTTTCTAGAAGAATGATATCACTTGATTCTTTAGCAACATCACTTGCTGTGTTTACTGATATTCCAACATCGGCAGCTTTAAGTGAAGGAGAATCATTAACTCCGTCTCCTAAATAAGCTACTGTATGACCATTTTCTCTGAATGCTTTTACTAATCTTTCTTTTTGAAAAGGATTCATTCTAGCAAATATTGTAATCTTTTCAATTTTTCTTTGTAGTTCTTTATTGGACATTTTATCAATTTCGTTTCCGGTAAGAATAATTGAATTATCAAGTCCTACGACTTCGCTTAATAATCTTGTTGAATAAGCACTATCACCTGTGATTACCTTTGTGTGTATTCCGATTTCTTTTAAACTATTTAATGTTTCTTTAGCATCTACTTTTGGTGGATCTAAGAAAGCTATTATTCCTATGAAAGTCATATTTTTTTCATCTTCAACACCATAGATTTTATCTCCGGATGTGTGATTCTTTTCTGCGATAGAAATAACTTGCATTCCTTTTTTAGAATATTTTTCTGTTATTTGTGTAATTTTTTTCTTTAAACGATAATCTAGTTTGATAGTTTTACCATTTGATTTAACTTTTGAACATACATTTAGAATTTGTTCAGTTGTTCCTTTAGTCAACATTTTGTATCTTTTATCTTTATCTTCAATTACAACTGACATTAGTTTTCTTTCATAATCAAATGGTATTTCATCAATTTTTATGTAATCATCTTTAATGTTATCTACATTATTCTTTTTTGCATATTCTACGATTGCTTTATCTATTAAGTTTTTAATACCTGTACCGAAGTAACTATTTAGATATGCAGCATTTAATACTTTATCATCATCTTTATCATTTATATTTATATATTTTTGTAGAACTATTCTATCTTCAGTAAGTGTTCCTGTCTTATCAGTACATAAAATATCTATTGCTCCAAGATTTTGTATAGAATCAATATTTTTAACTAATGTTTTCTTTTTAGATAGTACTTTAGTTCCTCTCGTTAAGTTAACATTAATTATCATTGGCAACATTGATGGAGTTATACAAACTGCAACTGAAAGAGCAAATAGAGATGCTTCAAGAAAATCTTTTCTTATAAATCCATATACTATGAATACTAGTAAACATACTACTATCATATAGTTTATTAGTAATTGAGTTATTTTATCTATACCTTCATCAAAAGCTGTCTTAGTCTTTTTACTATCTATTTTTTTATTCATTTTTCCTAGATAAGTATTTTGACCTGTTTTAATTACTAATCCAGTACCTGATCCTGAGATTACATTTGATCCCATATAACAAATATTCTTTAAATCAAAGATTTCATCAGTTTCTTTATACTCTAGTGTTTTTTCTATTGGTAGAGATTCTCCAGAGAATGAAGATTGATTTATAAATAAGTCTTTTGATTCTATTAGTCTTATATCGGCAGGTATTAGAGTTCCTGCATTTAACTTAATTATGTCTCCGACAACAAGGTTTTCTGCATTGATAATAGATTCTTCATTATTTCTTATTACTATTGCTTTTGTATATATTTTTGATTCTAGTGTTTTATTGAATTTATATACAGAATAGTTTTGAATATATCTTATTAATGCGCTAATTATAGTTATTGCAATTATTATTAATGTTCCAAATTTATCTGAAAGTAGATAGTTAATAACAGCAAGTAGTATAAGTATAAATATAAATTTATCATTAAAACTTTCAATTAAGAATATATACCATCTTTTGTTTTTTCTTTCTTTTGCTAAATTCTTTCCATATTCTTTTAAAAGAGTCTTTGCTTTTTCTTTAGAAAGTCCTTCTTTTTTAGATTTATACTCTTCGAATAATTCTTCAGTTTCTAATTTGGATATTTCTTTATAATCTAAATCCATATTATTACCTTCTTATATAAAATATTATATAAAATATATTCCTAAATATATAGTTAGTTATATTGATTTTTTTAAATACCTACTTTAAAATTTATATTAAGAATAGAGGTTTAAATATGAATGATGAAAATAAAACTTTAAACAATCAAACTGAAAATAATTTAGAAATGCCTTCGTTAGCTCCAAGAGTTGTAAAACCAATTCCGGTTGAAGAAACTCCTAAACAAGAAGCTGCTCCAACAAATGTTGCTCAACCTCAAGGAACTACTCCAGCAGCTCCAACCCCTGCACCTACAAATGAAGTTGGAACTGTTATGGTTGGTAAACCAATGAGTAATGTAGTAAAACCAATACCAGTTGGCGAAATTGGAAGCTCAGAACCTCAAGCAACAATTGGTGGTGGACAACCTCCAGTTGAAAAAAAGAAGAGTAGTCCAGTTGCAGTAGTAGTATTAATAATTGCACTTATCTTTTTAATAGGTTATGTCTTATTTACTTATGTATTTAAAGGTAAAATTGGTGGTGACTCTGGTTTAGTTGGTAATGTTTCTGATAATTATTTGGTTTATGCAAATGTAAAAGAAGGAAATAAAATTAATTTCAAAATTAATGATAAATTAAAGATTGTAGTTAAAGTATCTAAATTAGAAGTTCAAGATGGTGTTGGAACCAAAGCTTACTTAAATGTTAGTGAAGCTGATGGTACTGATTCTATTGATTTACCTTATGTATGGTTAGATGATGATGGATCTTTAAAAATTGATTATAAACATGTTGGAGATGTAGCTATATTTGATTCTAATCAAACTACTGATGCTAAAGAAATAAGTATTATTGATAGCGAAGGTAAAATAACTAAATTTAGTGATTTCTCTAAAGTATCATTAAATGAAGAAAAAGGATTATTAATTGATACATACTTTGTTAATGATAATAAATTAGAAATTGAAGTTACTAGAATAACTAATACTGGATTTGTTAAATATGGAGATCTTAATAGTGAAGTAGATTTATCTCAATATGAAGGTAATGAAGAATTATTCCAAAAATATGCTAATTATGTTTCAAGTGATTCTGTATCTATTTGTTTAGATGATTATCAAAAGATTCCTGAGACTACTACTGTTAATGCTTTATATACATTCAGTTTAAGTGGAGATAAGTTAGATTTAACTAATCCAGAAGTATCTAATAAAGAATCTTTCGGTGATTTCTATTCAGAGAATCACGATACTTTATGTCAATAAAAGATGAGTTTATCTCATCTTTTTTTATTTTCATGATATAATTATATTGGTGAGGATCGTATGATTGATAAAAATATTTATGATAGCATGACTGATGAAGAATTTATTGAGTTTGTACGAAATAAATATCAAGGTGTTAATAGTAATGAAGGACTTATTGTTCAAAGGTTTTTAAAAATATATGATAAATCAAATAGAGATGAGTTAACTGGTTTATATAATAGAAAAGCTATAATTAATTATTTTTGGAATTATTTAAATTCTGATGATAATAAATATAAATCAAATTTATTTAGTTTAGTTACTATTGATTTAGATCATTTTAAATCAATAAATGATACTTATGGACACAATGTTGGAGATGATGCTTTAAAGATTGTATCTGAAGGTATGATTCGGTACTTTAGAAAGAAAGATTTAATAGTTCGTGATGGTGGAGATGAATTTTTAATAGTTACACTTAATTGTCCTATATCTATATTGAACTATAAGACAAAAGAGATGAGTGATTATATAACTAATAGTATTCATAAAGAATTAGATAGTAAAATAGATGAATATGGTAATTTTATTAATAGGCCTCATGATTATACTATTTCATATGGTATTAAAGAAATGGATTTGAATAATCTTGAGTATTGTTCTACCTTTGATAAATTTAAGGATGTATTTCCTGATTGGTTTAAGGAAGAAAAAGGTTATGCCGATAATGATGCTTTTGAAATGAAACAAAGTCATCATGCGGTTAGAAAATAAGATTTTAAGGAGACTTCAATGAAATATAGAATTTATGAAATTGAAGGATCGTATTATAATAGCGTGAGTAAGAGTTTATTTGAATGTGTTGTTCATAAGGAAATTATTTATGAACCATCATTCTTTATTAGAAAAGGTATTATTAAAAAAGCCTATTTAGAGGGTGTTAATTTAAAGATTATTATTAGTAGTGGTAATTTTTATCATTGTTTTTTCATTTGTTTTTTAGTATTCTTAATGATATGTATATTTTTAGGATTTACAAGTTAATAAAGG
>CAMKAT010000027.1 GCA_946410555.1 uncultured Caryophanales bacterium
AATACCATATAATTAATTGATTAGTCAATATTTATTTTAGTAGTATTTATTTGATTATTATTACATGTTATAATTTAACATGAGAATAGGAGGAAGACACCATGGTTAATAGAATGGTATTAAATGAAACTTGCTATTTTGGATATGGAGCAAGAGAAAAACTAATTGATGAAATTAAAGGAAGAGGATTTAAAAAAGTTTTAGTTGTTAGTGATCCTGGGATTGTAGATGCAGGAATCGCTAAAGAAGTTACTAAACTATTAGATAAAGAAAAAATTGCTTATAAATTATATAGTGATGTTAAACCAAATCCTAGCATTGAAAATGTTCAAGGTGGAGTAGACGCTGCTAGAAAAGAAAATGTAGATTCTTTTGTAGTTGTTGGTGGAGGATCTGCGATAGATACTACTAAGGCTATTGCTACTATTATGACAAATCCTGAATTTGGTGATGTAAGAAGTTTAGATGGAGTTGCTCCTACTAAAAATAAATGTATGCCAATTATTGCACTACCAACTACTGCAGGTACTGCTGCTGAAGTTACAATTAATTATGTAATTAGTGATGAAGAAAATAAAAAGAAAATGGTATGTGTAGATCCACATGATATTCCAGTTGTTGCAATCGTTGATCCTGATTTAATGAAATCAATGCCTGCACCTTTAGCTGCTGCTACAGGAATGGATGCACTTACACATGCAATGGAAGGTTATATCACTAAAGGTTCTTTCTTAGCTTCTGATATGTTCCATATTAATGCTATAGCTTTAATTTATAAAAACCTTGAAGCTGCTGTTAATAAGAAAGATAAAGATGCTATTGAAAAAGTTGCATATGGTCAATATATAGCTGGTATGGGATTTAGTAATGCAGGTTTAGGAATTGTTCATTCACTTGCTCATTCGTTAGGAAGTTATGCACATGTTGCTCATGGTGATGCTTGTGCTGTAATGCTTCCACATGTATTAAAATATAATGGTAGTGTTTGTCCTGATGCTTATAGAGATATGGGGAGAGCAATGGGATTAGACATGGCTAATACAAGTGATGAAGAAGCTGTTGATAAAGTTGTTAATGCTGTTAAAGACTTATCAGTTAAGATTGGTATTAAACAAACTCTAAAAGAATTAGGAGTAGAAAAAGAATTACTTCCTACAATGGCAGATCAAGCAATTAACGATGTTTGTACTCCTGGAAACCCAAGAGTAGCTACTCGTGATGATATGTTAAAACTTTACGAAGAAACTTATGAATAGGATAGTTTAAAAAACTATCCTTTTTTTAATTCTTATATTTTTTTTGACTTGCACTAGTGTTATAATTTTATTAGATTAGGTGAGTTTATATGTATGATATAAGGAATGCTTATTTATTATTAATTTTCGTTTATACATTTGTTGTATATGTAATGCTTATATTTAAGGATCATTATTCTAATAAAAAGACTTTTAGATCATATAATATCTTTAATATATGTTTAACTATATTCCTTTTAGGTACTCTTTTAGCGCTTTTTGGTATGAATTTTTATGATAAAGAAAACTTATATAGTACTCAAAACGTGATTGTAGCTAAACTGTATTGTTTATACTTATTCTCATTTGTTACTTTTTTAAGTTCTTATTTCTGTATTTATGTATTTAAAGTTGACTTACATTTAGTTCCAGGTAGGAATACTAAAAGTACGATATTTTTTATGTATTATATTATTTGTTTTGCAATTATTTTAGTATTGCCTATAAATATTAAAGTAATTGGTACAGATTTTACTTTCTCTGGAGCTTCTCCATATTTTACCGTTGTTGCTTCTTTTTTTAGTTATTTATTTGTTCTTTATTTATTTATTAAGAAAATTAAAGAAGTGGATTATTATGAATGTTTTCCATCATTATTATTCTTTTTCTTAATTTCTTTATGTGTATATTTTCAATATAGATACGATTTCTCTTTATATGAAGTTATTAATGCATTCTGTTTAGTTGTTACTTATTTTGGTGTAGAAAAAAGAGAAGAAAAATATCAAACTGAAATTAGTGAAGCTATTATTGCACTTGAAAAAGGTGCAAGATTTAAATCTGACTTTTTATCAAGTATGTCTCATGAAATAAAGACTCCTTTGAATTCTATTCTTTATACTTTTAGAGATTTAGATGAAAATTATAATTTAAATTATAATGTTCGTAGAGATATAAATGATATTATTTTTGCTAGTAACACATTACAAGAAGTAGTAAGTAATATTTTAATGGTTAATAGAATTGAAAATGATAAACTTCAAGTTAGTAAGATTAATTATAATATTAAGAGTGAAATTAAAACTTTACCATTTATTGAAAAGTTGAAGATAGATCCTAAAGGAGTTAGTTTCTTTGTTGATGTAGATAAGAATGTTCCTGATTTAATTTGTGGTGAAAAAGAAATAATAAGACTTATTATTAATAACGTATTAACTTATTCAGTTCATTATGTTAATAATGGATCTTTAACTTTAAAAATACTTTGGGATAATACAGATTCGAATAATACTAATTTAGTTATTGCAGTAGAAATAATTGAAGAGGATGTTAAAGATTTATATAACAATATTGATAACCTTTCTGTATCTTTATATGACTGTGTAGAACAATATGACTTTGGTTTAGGTTTAGCTTCTGTATTAACTAAGAAGTTAAATGGTAAAGTAGAGTGTGAATGTGAAGAAAATAGAAATGATATTATATTCACTATCCCACATAAAGAAGTAAGTAATACTTTAGATTTTGATTCTATTAAATATAATGATTTAAAAGTTTTAGTAGTTGATGATGTTAAATTAAATTTAAAGATTGCCTCAAATATATTTAAAGATTTAGGTGTTAGTTGTATGACTTGTGAATCTGGACTTGAATGTATTGATTTAGTTTTAAAAGAAAAATTTGATTACATTTTCTTAGATATTATGATGCCTAACATGAGTGGTGAAGAAACGTTAAACAAATTAAAAGAGATTAGTGGATTTAATACTCCGGTTGTTGCTTTAACAGCAGATGAAATTGTTGGTGCTAAAGATAAATACTTGGCTAGTGGTTTTTCTAATTATGTTGTTAAACCATTTACTAAATCAGATATTATTAATGTCTTAGGTGTAGATACTGGAGGTGATAAATAATGCTTATTACAATTACTTGTGAATTATTAAATTTATTCTTTATTACCGTTATATTTATTTCTTATTTATTAAGAAATAAAAATGCTAGTGATGAATCAGTATTCTTCTTTAGAATGATTGTTATTACTATCGTTGGTTTAGTAATAGAGATAGTTACTACATTTACTTTAGCTTATAGAGATGTTGTTCCTATAATTAATATAATTTTTAATAAAATATATTTATGTATTGTTGTAGAAATAATGGTAGAGATTACTTGTTTTATAGTTTTCTTGAATAATGATAAATTACCAATTGAAAGTAAGAAAGGTTCAATACTAAGAAAAACATTGATGATTTCTTTAACTTTAGCTATGGTAGTTATATTATTCTTACCAATAGATTATTATTCAGTATTTTATGGAGATAGATTTGGTGTTTATACAGATGGACCTGGGGTAGTATTTGCTATTTCTTATGGTATATTACTTTTCTTATTTGATGTATATGCATTATTAAGATATAGAAAGAAATATTATAAACAAAGTGTTTTATGTTTATTCTTTTATTTCCTTCTTTTATTCATTGGAATTGTTACAAGATTATTAGTGCCTGGAGTAACTATTATATTTGCAGAAGTAACATTAATTTGTATCTTAATTTATTTCATTATTGAAAACTATGATGTTAAAAGACTTGATACTTTAAAACAAATTGAAGCTAAAGCTAATGAGTTAAATGAAGAGAAGACAAGATTCTTATCTAATATGTCTCATGAAATAAGAACTAGTTTAAATACTATCGTAGTTACATCTAGTGAATTGATTGAATCTAATGTTCCTGATGATATTAAGACAGATCTTAAAGACTGTTTATATGCAAGTGATACATTACTTGAAATCGTTGGTAATATTATTGATTTGAATAAGATAGAAAAAGATGTTATTACTTTAAATAATGTAGAATATAATCTTAAAAAGGAAGTTGAATCACTTGTTGATATGACTTCAGTTAGAATTGAAAATAAACCTATTAACTTTATTATGAATATTGATAATAGTATTCCTAACGTATTATATGGAGATAAAGTATATATTAAACAAATTATTAATAATTTACTTACTAATGCTTTTAAATATACTAATGAAGGTACTGTTAAATTAGATATAATTTGCGAAAATGATTTTAATAATAAAGTATGTAATTTAACTATTACTGTTAGTGATACCGGAATAGGTATTAAAGATACTTCTAAATTATTTAATAAGTTTGAAAGATTTAATATTGATAAGATTTCTTCAGTCGAAGGAACAGGCTTAGGATTAGTTATTACTAAGAAGATAATAGATTCTATGAATGGTACTATTAATGTTGAATCTACATTTGGTAAAGGATCTAAGTTCCAAGTTAAACTTAAACAACAATTTGTAGATAAACCTAATTTAACTTCTAAGATTAGTAATATAGTTAATTATAACTTTGGTAATCGTAGAATATTAATTGTTGATGATGATAGATTAAGTTTAAAAATTGAAAAGAGGTCTTTATCTAAATTTAATTTTAAAATTGATGCTTGTTTAACTAGTAGTGAAGCTATAGATTTAATAACTAATAACGGATATGATTTAATTTTTTGTGATATTTATTTAGAAAATGGAATGGATGATGAAGTATTAAAGACAGCTAAGAAATATAATATTCCAATCGTAGCTTTAACTGCAGATGCTATCGAAGGAGCAGAAAAGAAATATTTATCAATGGGTTACTCATATTATATTTCTAAACCATATTCAATTAATGATATTTATGAGGTACTAGAAAACGTATTTAGAAAGTAATTTAATTACTTTCTTTTTTTCTTAATAGATATTAGAGAGATTTTCTTATATAATTATTAGGGAGGAAATATGGAAAAGATAATTCTATTTGATTGGGGTGGTGTTGTTGAGTCACCTGATTATGAATATGATACAATCAGAGATTGTTTATACTTTTGTGGTTTCTATAATGTAGATAGTGATTCTGTATATAGTGAATATCATAAATATGATTCTGCTGGTTTTATAGATGCTTATACTAATGAAGAAGAATTAGATGAAGAATTACTTATGTTCTTAAAAAATTATAGAAATGATGCAAACATGGATGATGTAAAAAAGTATAAAGAAGTATATAAGAAACATATGGCTAATAATCCATATTATAAAGAAATAAGTGAATATATTTCTTCTTTAAAAGGTAAATGTAAGTTAGGTTTATTTAGTAATGTTTCATTACTTGATAAAGATAGACAAATGAAACATATGGATTATAGTTCTTTTGATTATAGATTTTTATCTTGTGAATTAGGAATGAGAAAACCTAATGGAGATATTTATGAATATGTTAATGAAAAACTAAGAAATTTTAAAATACTTTTTATTGATGATAGAAGTATTAATTTAGAAACTCCTAAAGAATTAGGATGGGATACATATTGTGCTAATTCAGGTGGAGATTTAAATGGAATAAAGAATGCTTGTAATGAGTTTTTAAAAGGAAGTGAATAAAATGAAGAGAGTAGTTATTATTGGTGCTGGACCTGCGGGATTAACTGCAGCAATTAATGCATGTAGTGAAGATACAATGGTTACTATCTTAGAATCTAATGGTGAGGTTGGTAAAAAGTTATTACTTACTGGTAATGGAAGATGTAATTACTTTAATGAAGTATTTGATATTTCTAAGTTTTATTCAAATGATTCTAATTTACTTGATAGTATTATTAATGAAGATAATATAGATAGAGTATATAAGTTCTTTAATAACTTAGGTATTGAAACTAAAGTTAAGAATGGATATATGTATCCATATTCTAATAAAGCTTCAACTGTACGTAATGCTCTTTTAGATGAATGCTTACTTAGAGGAGTAGATATTAGATATAACTATACAGTTCAAGATATTGATTATGTAGATGATCATTATGTAATTGATAAAACTATTGAATGTGATGTAGTAGTTATAGCTACTGGTGGACTTTCAATTCCTAAGACAGGTTCAACTGGATTTGCTAAGTCAGTTAGTGATGAGTTTGATCTTATTTATGTACCAAATACTCCATCTTTAGTTAAACTTAATACTGATAGTGATTTATCACTTATAAGTGGAGTTAGATGTGATGCTAAAGTATCTTTATATGTTGATAATAAACTTATTAAGAGTGAAGCAGGAGAAGTTCAATTTAATAAAGATTCTATTTCTGGTATTTGTGTATTTAATATTTCTAGAAGTGCAATTATTGGTGTAGAAAAGAATAAGAAAGTATCTTTATTTGTGGATTTACTTCCTCAAGTTAAATATGAGGATATGGTATCATACTTAGATAATAAAGCTCGTAATATGAAAGATATTACTGTTTATGCATTTCTTTCTAGAATATTTAATGAAAAGATTGTTAATTATTTATTAAAAGTATCTTCAGTTAAAAATATAAAAATATATAATAAACTTTCTCAAGAAGAGAAAATTAATATAGCTAAGAATATAAGTAAACTTAAATTTAATATTACTGGTGGTGGAGATTATACAACTGCAGAAGTAACTACTGGTGGAATATCTTTATTAGAACTTGACTTAAATACTTTTGAAGCTAAAAGACAAAAGGGACTTTTCTTTATTGGAGAATGTGTAGATGTTGATGGAGATTGTGGTGGATATAATCTTGGATTTTGCTGGATTTCTGGAATACTTGCTGGTTCTTTTATAAGAGGAAATCATGATTAGAATACGTAATATAAAAGTATCTCTTAATTCTTCTTTAGATAAAGAATTAAGTAAGTTATTAAAGATTAAAGATTTTGAATATACATTAGTTAAAAAGTCTTTAGATGCAAGAAAGAAACACATTAGTTATATCTATACAGTTGATGTTAATTGCTCATTAAACGATGTTAAAAGAATGAATGATAACATTACTGTTGCTCCAAAAGAAGAATATAAATTTATTATTACTGGTGATAAAAAACAAGAAAAAAGACCAGTAATTGTTGGTGCTGGTCCATCTGGTTTATTTATTGCTTATTTACTTTCTTTAAATGGATATAATCCGATATTAATTGAACGAGGAGAAGATGTAGATACTCGTGTTAAGACTATAGAAGAGTTCTGGGAATCTAATAATTTAAATGTTGAGAGTAATGTTCAATTTGGTGAAGGTGGCGCAGGAACATTTAGTGATGGTAAATTAAACACGCTTGTTAATGATAAAGAGTTTAGAAAAAAGTTTATTCTTGAAACTTTTGTTAAGTTTGGTGCTAATGAAAAGATTATTTATGATGCACATCCACACATTGGAACTGATGTATTAAGAGTTGTTGTTAAGAATATGAGAAACTCAATTATTGAACATGGAGGAAGCGTTAGATTTAATACTAAACTTACTAATATTAATGTTAGTGATAATACTTTAAAATCTATCGAAGTTAATAACTCAGAAATTATTGAATGTGATTCGTTATTCCTTTGTGTTGGACACTCTGCAAGAGATACTTTCTATATGTTAAATGATGTAGGAATTGAAATGTCTAGTAAACCATTTGCAGTTGGTGTAAGAATAATACATAATGAAGCTGATATATCTAAATCTATGTATGGAGAAGATTATAAATATCTTGAACCTGCGAGTTATAAACTAACCTATAATACTTCGGAAGGTAGAGGAGTTTATTCATTTTGTATGTGTCCTGGTGGATATGTTGTTAATGCTTCAAGTGAGAAGAATAGACTTTGTATTAATGGAATGAGTAATGAGAAAAGAGATAGTGGAGCTAGTAACTCTGCGATCGTAGTCACAGTAAATAAAAATGACTTTGGGGATTCTATATTTGGCGGTATTGAGTTTCAAAGAAAACTTGAAGAAAAAGCCTACACTTTAGGTAATGGATTAATACCACTTCAAAGATTTGAAGATTATTCTAAAAATAGAGTGAGTGATCATATTGGTAGAATTAATGCTATCACTAAAGGTAAATACTCATTTGCTAATCTTAATGAATTATTTCCTGAATTCATTAATAAGTCATTAAAGGATGGTATTAATTACTTTGAAGGTAAGATAAAAGGATATAGTGATCCTGATTCTTTAGTTCTTGGTATTGAAGCAAGAACTTCAAGTCCAATTAAGATGTTTAGAGATGATTCACTTGAATCTAACATCAAAGGTATTTATCCAACTGGTGAAGGTGCAGGTTATGCTGGTGGCATAACTACGGCTGCAATTGATGGAATAAAACAAGCTGAAAATTATGTTTCAATATATAGACCTTAATGGTCTTTTTTTATTTAATAACTACATAATATTTCCTTTATTAATTAAAAAAGACAAAATATTTCCTTTTTACATGCTATAATATTTCAAAAGAAGATTATAGTTAGGATAGATGGCTTATGAGTAAAATTACAAATTGTATATTAATGTTAGAGCTTTTACAAAATAATAATCTTTATTCTGTTAAAGAATTAAGTGAGGAACTTGGGGTTTCTGAAAGAATGGTTAGATACTATAAAGAACAATTAGAATTAGCTGGTTATGATATACAATCATTTAAAGGTCCTGGTGGCGGTTATTTTATTAATAAAAAAAATAATATTAAACTTAATTATTTTAATAAATATGATTTAGAATTATTAGAAAGCGTAAAAGATTATCTTGATGAAACTTCTCTAGATGAAAACATTAAAAAGTCATATGAAGTTTTAAATGAAAAATTACATACGATATATAATACTAATAAAATACTTTCGGAATTTAAGGAAATTGATGTTAACATAAAAAATGTTGATGAAAAAATAAAATGCATATCCGAATGTATAAAA
Organism: uncultured Caryophanales bacterium; assembly: GCA_946410555.1. Lineage (GTDB taxonomy): Bacteria > Bacillota_I > Bacilli_A > RF39 > UBA660 > UBA6985. Next base: position 8,984 of record CAMKAT010000027.1, read on the forward strand.
AATAAGAATAGTTTATTAATTACAAATTTGAGTGTTGATGGAATTTTAACTCGTAGAGAAATTGTTCCTATCTCTTTCTTTGAATTTAATAATGTTGTTTATGTAACTGCTTTTTGCAAATTAAGAGGAGATATTAGACATTTTCCCTTATCGCATATTTTAAAATATGAAATTATATAGTTTGTTTTTTTTAGGAGGTCTTATGGAGAATAATTGTACTTATATTGATTTTGACGGTGTTATTTTAGATTCAGAAGAAAGAATGTTATGTAGAAAGTCTGAAGTTGGTTTTATTAATCATAATAATTCTGACGAATTTATAAAGTATTTTGAATATACTAATACTCATCCCGAGGAGTGGGATTATATTCTTAGAAATGCAGTTCCTATTAATAACTCTGTTGAAATATTACAAGAGTTAGAAAAAATGAAAAAAAATATATCAATTTTAACCAAAATTCATACTTTATTAGAAATGAAGATGAAAGTTGAAATAATAAGAAATGAAATTAATTTATCATGTCCAATCATTTTTGTTCCACCAAATATCGCTAAGCATCAGGTTATTATACCTAACCATCAATTACTTATTGATGATTCTGAAAAGAATATTATTAAATGGAATGAAAATGGTGGTGTAGGATATATTTTTGACTCATCCCTTAAAAATGATGAAAAAAATAAAGTTCGAAGTTTAGAATTTTTATTGAAAGGTTGATTATATGGAAAATAATAAATTATATAATAATTATTTAAAATCTTTATCTCAAAAATATCATGCCGTATGCTTCGATATTGATGGCACTTTAACTGAAAAAAACTCAAAGAATATTTCTAATAAAGCAATTGAGATTATTTCTGATTTATTATCAAACAAAATTCCTATTGTTTTTATTACAGGTAGAGGTGAAACAGGACTTAATGATTTAAAAAATGATATATATGAAAAGTTAAAAGGAAATAAAAACATTACTAATGATGATCTTTATAGAATGTTTGTTTTAACCAATGATGGAGCTAGATTGTTTTATTCTAAGAATGAATTTTTAGATAGTGATTCTTATATATCAACTGAACACGAGTTAGAAGAATTGAATGAAGTTAATAATTATATTTTAAATTTAATAAAAAAGAATAATAAATTTAGATCATTAGTAGTTAATTATTCAAAAGATTTAAAAACAGGTTTAATTATTAATATTCGTCTAATTTTAGAGAATGCTGATAATAACATAATTGAAGATATTTATGATCAACTTTTAAGTTTTATTAAAAATATGAATTTATTATCGGTTTATGTAACAAGAGGTATATATAAAGGCAATACAGTTTTCCAAATAGGTACTGCAACAAAAGATAAAGCAATTGAAAGAACTGAGAAGTTAATAGGTATACCTAAAGACTCTATGATTAGAATAGGAGATTGTGGTGATACTAAAGGTAATGATTATGCTATGCTAAATTGTGAACAAGGATATAGTGTAGATAAGACAAGCGGATCTATTAATTCCTGCTTTCCTGTTTTTGATGATTCTGCTAACATTATTTCAGGTGTTGATGCTACTTGTTATTTAATAAAAAAAGCTAAAATTCTTCCTACAGTTTGTCTAGAAAAACCAGATAAAGAAGTATACAAAAAAGATTTTGCTAATGTTGAAAGAAGTATTGTACAAGGAAGAAATAAAATTCTTCGTAATTTTAATTATTCGATTAATTCTAATTTTTTTGATTGTAATGGTATTGATGATTTATTTGATAATAAAAGTGGTAGTGTAATCATTCCTATGTACGAAATGGAACTATTAAATGATAATCCACTTAAGGATTTTTGGTTAACCAAAAGAAATGATTGCTTATCATATTCTCTCAGGGATGATAATAATTATATGTTAAGAGGTTCAGATACTTATTATTATTTTCTTGCTAATAGAATTAGTAAATCTACAGATATTACAAAAAAAGAACATGTAATAAATTGGCATCAAAATTATTTAAATTTTATGAATGATGCTTCTTTTGCTGTAAATAAAACTAAAAATCTTAATGATAATAATAATAATAAAAAATTTATATTAGGTATTATGGATAATTGTAGAAATTCATTGTTAATAATTCTTAATCATTATTTAGTAACTAGTTTTAATAATAATACTGTGTTATTGGATATTTCAGCAAAAGATGATAATATTAGTTCAGTAGTTTATGGTGCACTTATGATTGTTGAAAGAATGATGAAGAAAATATGTTTCGAAAATAATTCGTTTATTAATCATGATGATGTAAATGCTGCAATAGATTTAACAAAACAAGTTTTATATATGAATTTAAATCTAGAATATAACAAAAAAATAAAGAATGATTATTCTAAAGATTATAGGGCATATAGGGAGATAGATAATTATGCAGAAAATTTTATTGCTGTTTCTTTGTATAAGGATAATTGTGATAATAAGCAATTAGTTGATGCTTGTGGATTAAGTTATGGTGGTATAGAGTTGCCTTTATTAGCAAAAATAATAGACAAAGAAAGAATAGATAAAGTATTACTTTTACATTTTAATAAAGATGCTTCTGGATATACTAATAAACATTTAATAGACTTAAGAAAATTTAATATAAATGATATCGGTGGAATACTTAATGCTAATAATTTTATTGGTTCTGATGTAGATATGTTTGATGATAATGTTTTAACAGGTAAAACATTACAATTATCTATAAATTCTCTATATGATTGTAATATTAATGTAAAGAATATTTGTATAGTTAGATATCCTGGTATAAATAGATTAGATCAAATGTATTTCGACAATTCTACAGCTGTTGATTATAAATTATTTTTTAATTATATATATGGATTATGTTTTAATAGTCCTTATAGTTGGAAAGATAATGAGTGGTTTAATGATGATGGTGATATAGATTATACTGATTCGCTTGGTATATTTGATTTAAACAGAAAGAAAATTGTTGAATGTTTATTTAAAAATCATTCATATAGTGATGAAAGCGAAGTTGCAAAATATATAAGGAGATTAAAAAAATGAGGGTAGTAAGTATTGGGGATTTAGTTTTAGATTATTATTATAAAGATAGTAAATTATTAGGAGTATGTGGAGGTATGTCTTCTCATAACATTATTGCTAATTTAGCTAAAAAAGGATTAAATACTGCTGTATATGGAGTTTGTGGTAATGATGATCAAGGCTTAATTGCTATAAAGAGTTTAGAAAAACTTAAAGTAGATATAAGCGGTGTTAAAAAAATAAATAGTGTTAGAACTCGTTGTTTTCATGTTTCATATTTTGAAGAAAATGGACATCTTTCATTTCTTTCTAAGAAGAGATGTCCTTATTGTAATAATAAAAAATGGTATGATGAGAGTTTGTTAGATACTAAAGCTATTATTTCTAGTATAAAGAATGATGATATTTTAGTATTTGATAATTTAAATATAAAAAACCAATTTATAATTGATAATACAAATAATATAAAAATAATTGATATAGGTCAGTATTTTGAATTTGAGTCTTTATCTGACGAAGAACTTTGCTGTAAAATTTCGGGTAAATTTGATATTGTTAATTTTAATGAAAGAGTGACAAACTATTTGTTAAAAAGATTTAAAATGAGAAATGAAATTGAATTATATAATTTATTTAGATTTAAACTTATGTTAATTACAAGGGGAGAAAAAGGTGCTAATTTTATTTATAATGATAAAGTATATGATTTTAGTTTAATAAATAAAGGTAGTGTTGTTGATTCAACTGGTGCTGGTGATGCCTTTTTGTCTAGTATTATTAGAGATTTTATTAAGAATGAATTAATTATATCTCCTGATTTATTTGAAAAATGGTATGATAATTCTTGTAAATTAACTACTAAAGTTGTTTCTAAAATGGGTGCTAGAGGTCATTTGTATTCTTTATTTAAAATAAAAAAAGCTGAAGAAAGTTGTACTTGTGAAAAATTTATATATAATGAAAGAAAAAAAATAAAACGTTGTAATTTAAATGTAAATAATTTAGAGACAAGAGTAATTAATGCAATAAATAATGATGATTCAAATAAATTAAATGATATTATCTTTAATAAGAATAGTAGTTTTTTATTTATTGGAACTGGTGGATCGTTTGCTGGTGCTAATTTTGCATCAAAAGTTATCAATCATTTATATGGATGCAATACTTATGCTTTATATCCTAGAGATGTTTTATATAGAAATAATGATTCTATTAATGATGTTTTTTTGTTTTCGTATTCTGGTACTACAAATGATTTATTAAAAAGTGTTATTAATTTTGATAATGATAGAGTTTATTTAATTACGAAGGGTAATTATAATAGTATTTCTAAAAAAATTGATATATCTAAAAAAAATATAATAAGTTATAGAACATCAAATAATAAAGGCAAAGAAAGAGGTTTCTTATCTTTTGAGGGAGCTGTTGCTCCGTCTGCAATTTTTCTAAAGTATTATTTGAATAAAACTTATAGTGATATTATGATTGATGATTTTATAAAAAGTTCTATTAATTACTGGGAAAAAGAAATTGGTTTGTTGATTAATAAAAAAATGGTTGATGGTTTTAAAAAGCATAATATTATTAATATTTTTAGAGGTGACTTTGGAGATACTGCGAGTTTTGATTTAGAAAGTAAAATAATTGAATCTGGTATTTTTAATTGTATTGTTCATGAAAAAAAGAATTTTTCACATGGAAGATTTATAAATTTTGAAAATTTAAATAATTATTGTTCTATATTTTTTAAACAAAAAGAAACTACTACATACGAAAAAGAACTGCTTAATTATCTGGGAAATAATAATGTTTTGATTGAAAGTAAATATAATGGATTATTAGCGGAATTTGACTTATTAATTGCATCTCAATTTATTATTTATTATATTGGTAAATGTCTTGATATAGATGTTTCTAAACCGTCTTTTTCAGAAGATGCTATGAAAATTTATTTTTATAAAGGTGATTTATAGAAAATGAAAAGGGTTTTAACCTTTTTCTTTTTTTATAGTTAATTTGGACCTTAATGGTCTTTTTTTGTTTTCGACATAAAGTCTAAAAAAACGACTTTCGTATTTGATAAATTATTATTGGAAGGGGGAAAAACATGAAGAATGATTTAATCAGCGATAACGAAGTAAATGATTTATTTGTAAATATAAAAAATTTGATTGAGCAGTCTGAAATACGACGACTACGATTATATGGGAGATGCTATTAATTTAATTAATAATTTTAAGGTGGAGAAAGTTATATGTTTAAGATTAAAAATAATAAATTAAAGATTGAGACATGCAGTCCATAGAGAGGAGTAAGATATGATAGATAAATATTATAATGAAATAAAAAATAATTTTATAGATGATGAGATATATTCAAAAGTAAAGGATTATTCAAAAGAAAAACATCGAGTAGAAACATATTACAAGAATGGGAAATTATTAAATGATGCAGAAAATCATTATGGTGAAAACATTATTAAAAAGTATTCTAAAAATCTAATTAAGGAAGTCAATAAGAAGTATAATGAAAGAACACTTAGAAGAATGAGACAATTTTATAGAAAATTTTGTAATGTTAAATGGTCGACAATGTCGACCAAATTGAGTTGGAGCCATTATACAGAATTATTACCTATAAAAAACGAAGATGAAATGATGTATTATTATAATTTATGTATTAATCAACATATTGATGTACGAAGCCTAAGAGAAAAAATAAAGAATAGCGAATATAGGAGATTACCTATTGAAACTAGAAATAAAATAATTCTTGATGATAAACTTGAAGTAAAAGATTTAGTACCAAATCCTATATTAATTAGAAATAAAAATAATATTGAAATAGTTACTGAGAAAGCATTGCATAATTTAATATTGGAAGATATTGAATCATTTATGAAAGAACTTGGTAATTCATTTAGTTTTATAGGCAGTGAATATAAGATTAAGATAGGTGAAAGAAATTATTATATAGATTTGTTACTATTTAATATAAAGTTTAATTGTTATGTAGTAATTGAATTAAAAGTAACAGAGTTTAAAGCTGAATACATATCACAAGTTCAAAAATATATTAATTATATAGATAGAAATGTTAAAGAACAATTTAATAATGATACAATGGGAATATTAATATGTAAGAGAGAAAATAGATTTGTAATAGAATATTGTTCAGATGAAAGGATTGCTGTTAGAGAATATGAATTAGCATAAAAATGTGGTATTATTTGTCTAATTGGATTTAGATTTTTGTAAAAAAAATAATTATTCATATAATAATTTTCCGGAAGAGTTAAAAGAGAGAAAACGTGAATTTATTAATGTGATTGAAAAAGAAAAAGAAAATATAGACTTATTAGTCTTTGAAGAACAATAATGTTGTTCTTTTTTTATTCTGATTTTTATACTATAATTTTATTAATGATGGAGGGTTTTAAAATGCAAGAAGAAAGACAACAATTCTATTTAAAAGTTGGAGAAAGAATAACATTAAATAATACTGTTGAAAGAGAAAATTTATATACTTCTTTAGAAAGTGATGATAATACTATGATTTGTTTAAAAGCTGGTAGCGATCTTATTAGACTTTTTAATAGAAGTTATAATGTTATTGAATTAGATAAAAGTTTTTATGTTATAAGAGAATATCAATATAATTTAATTGAACTTGGTTTATCTGATGAAATGATTAGAGCAGTTAAAATATATAAACAAGAATTAAATGAATATTCTTTTAATGATTTTCAAAAAGAACAATTTATAAAAGAAGAGTTTGCAAGAAAGAGAGTTAAGTAGTATGGGTGAGTGGGTTAGATTTAGTAAAGGAAGAAATCCTTTAGATGTAT
>CAMKAT010000028.1 GCA_946410555.1 uncultured Caryophanales bacterium
AGTTTTTATATGTACCATCAGGTGCTGTGACAGTTATAAGAACTTTATTTAATCCTACACCTGTATAAAGAATTCCTTCTTCAGTAATTGAAGCTCTTTCAGAAGAACCAGTATCTAAACTATAAGTAACAGTTACATTATCTTCTTCAGGCATTCCTTCGAATGTAATCATTTTAACATCATTATTAACTGTTAATTCATATGTATCATCAGCTTTATCAAAGCCTTCGATTGTTTCATCATCAACTTTTATATCTGATAGATATAAATCGTATTCTCTATATACATTAATTGTATAATTTGTGAAGTGAACTCCATCTTCAGCAGTAACTTCAATCGGAATTTCATTTTCACCATAATCTAGGTAGTACTCACCTTCACCAATTACAACAGCTTTATCTACTGAAGCAGTACCTTTGATATTTACTTTTTCTATATTATAAGGAACTCTTACTGAATATGAATTATCAAGTGATGCAATAAAGTCTTCATTTGATATTCCATAAACTGTTTCTTCCTCTTCTTCATCAATACTATAAACTTTTATACCTGTTAAAGAAGAATCTTCGGAAGGTTTAACAGTAACAACTAATTGGTAAGTTCTTGAAGTAGTATATTCTTCATTATAAACAATTATACTTACAATATTTCTACCAGTAGCAAAATTATTACCATAGATATTAACATTCCATTCATCTCTACCCGGAGTAGCATTTATATTTAAATTCTTAACACCAGGAGATACTTCTAAGTAATAATCTGTAGTACCTCTATCAAATGGAATATCATCTCCAAGTTCATTTTTATATGTATTGTATTCTCCATCGATCGTAGATGAAGTTACTAAAGAACTTAAGTAAACTTCACTCGCTATAGGTCTTATAACAGTAACTTTATAAGTCTTTGTATGAACATCACCATCAATAGTCTTAGAAGCAACAATATAGAAATCATTAACACCAGTTTCAATTAATCTAGATTCTGCTTCGCTTACTTGTGTAGTAGTATCTGCAAAGCCTTCAACTTTAACATATTCAGTACCATTAGAAACATTAACAACATAATTTGTTTTTCTCTTATCAAAGTCTGGAGTTAAATCCCAAATAATACCAGAAGATACAGTAATATTTTCAAGGAATACTTCATATTCAGCTTCTCTATAAGCATGAATAATAATTGTTCTAATAGTCTTCTTATCAGGAGCTGTTACTTTAACTGAGATATCATTTGTTTCTCCAGCAGTAAAGTAATTATATCCATTTAAGGCAACCTTTTGTTCATCATCATTCTTTGTATAATTTACTTTAACATCTTCAACACTGTAAGGAACTACAATATAGTATTCATTATTATCATTACTAAATGAAATTGGATTATCATTAATATCAAATAAATCAAAAGTAGTTTCATCTTTAGTTACAGTTAATGAATTAAGTTTAGTATTTGTAGATTTATTTCTAGTAACCGTTAATCTATAAGTCTTAGTTTGTTTACCTAACATATCATATACAAAGATATAAACAGTTGTTGCACCAAACTCTAAATCATAATTACCATTTTCTATTTCTACAAAATCATCATTTTCATAAATAAAATATTTAACACTTTGTTGTTCATTAAGACCAACACTTAGTTTTAACTTCTCATATTCATAAGGAACTGAAGTTTTATATACTGTTGTATTACCATTAAATGTTGGGTTTATCTTACATGTTTTTGAAGTACATACTTCATTATCATCAACAATTTCTAATGAAGATGCATTTTCTTCAATTAAAATATCTTTCTTAATAATTAAAGTATAGTTTTGTTCTGATACCCCATCTTCACCTAAGACAGTAAATATAAATGTATTAGTATCATTAGGTAAATCTAATTCAACAGTTTCAATTTCACTTGAATTATAAAAAATCTTAGCAAGCTCAGCTTGTGGAGTAATAGATACTTTAACCTTTTCTTGATTCTCATATACATGAGCAGTATATTCAAATACTGTATCATCAAGTGTAGGTTCATATGGATAATCAGTTTCTGAATCAAATACTCTTAAAGTATCAACAAGTAAATTATTACTATAATCAAACTCACCTTCAAAGATATAAGTAGAAACACTTGATCCATCTTCAGAAGTAACAACTATAGTAAGTTTCTTATCTTCAACTGAAGAGATATAAGTAGCATTTTCATCTTTAAGAGTCATTCCTAATTGTTCTAAAGTAACACTTCTACCAATTGGAATCTTCCATACATAGCTATATTCATTAGAACTAAATACTGTTTCTAAGTATCCAATTGATGGATTAACTCTTAAGATACTTGAATCACTTCCTAGTTTTCTCTTAGCATAAACTTTATAAGTATTCTTAGTAGAACCATCTTCAGCAGTTACAACAACAGCATATTCAGTATATTCTTTTGTAGATAAATTAATTTCACTTGAATAGCTTACTGATGCTTTTCTATCACTCTTAGTAAGGATAATATCTGATTCATTTAAAGTTAATTTACTATTATTAACAATTACATAATAATCATATGTATCTTTATTAAATGTAACTTTAGTTTTTTCATCACTAGAATCTATAAAGTCATAATCTTTAACTTTTAAATCTAAAAGATCAGCATCATCACTTATAACCTTTTTAACATTGATTGTATAAGTTCTTGTATGAGTTTTATCTTCAGAAGTAACAACAATAGTTCTAACAGATTCACCATCTGGAACTACTCTTTCATCTAAACCAGTGATTGTAGCATTACCATCTTCCAAAGTAGCATCAAAGAAAAGTGTTGTTACATTAGAATCTAACTCAAGAGTATAAGTAATAGTTTCATAAGCAAATACAGGACTTAATGAACCACTACTTGGAACTAAATCAATTAAGTGAGTTTCGCTACTTGCTTCTTTAGTAACATTTAAAGTTGTTGTTTCAGTAGTTCCATCTTCTGCTGTTACTACTAAACTAATTACATTTAATCCAGGTTCAAGGAATATATCACCATCACCCATCAATGTAGCAAGTGGACTTACTGTACCAATTACTTCGATAGTATTAGTATCTTTATCTACAGTTAATGAATAACTATTAGTTTTACCTACTTCAAACTCAGGAGTTAACGTAAGTCTCTTATTATTACCTCTTACTAATAATGATAATAATTCTTTATTAGAATCATATAATCTAGTTACAGTAATAATATAAGTTCTTGTATAACCTTGATTAGTAACATTTATCTTTATCTTATTTTCACCTTTATTTAAAGCAAATGTACCTAAATAAGAAATACTTTCTAATGAAGAATCCACTGTTCTATCACTATAATCTAAAGTAAGTGTAGAATCTCCTGATTGTTTTTCACCATATAAAACTATTGATGAAACATCACTAGGAACAGTTAAAGTGTACTTCATCTTTAACTTATTAAATGTTTCATTAAAGTCACCGTTACCATAATCATTAAATAAATAATCTAAATAATTATTAACTTCTTTATTACGAGTAACTTTAATAACATAGTCTTGTTTAGTTTCATTATCTAATGCAGTTACTCTAACAGTTACAGTATTATCTCCAACTACAAAGTCATCATTATTAAGTATCTCAACATTAGCACCAGTAATCATAGGAACTGCTGTTAATGTAAGTTTAGTTGTTTCATAATTAACAGTCATTGAATAATTATAAATATAACTATTAAAATCAGATTTAAATTCATAATTATCTTCAGTTAAACTCTTTAATAAAGCATTCTTAGTAATATCTTTAGTAACATTTAAAGTATATGTTTTTTCAGTAGTACCATCTTCAGCAGTAACAGTAATAGTAACTACTCCAGTATTACCAGTAATATTATTACCACTTACAACATATGAAGCTTTGCTATCTTCAAGAACAATACTTAAATCTAATGAAATAGTACTATAATCTACTACCACATCATAATCTATATCATTCTTATTAAATGTTTTATTAATAGAACCATTATTAACACTTAAATATTCAATATTAGCATTATCACTATAAGCTCTAGTAATAATTAATAAATAATTCTTACTTACACCAGACTCACTTGTTACATTTACTGAAGTATTATTAACACCAGTAGTTAATGTAACAGCACCAGTACCTGTGATAGTAGCACCTGCATCTTCGCTAGTTGCTTCAACTAATACTGAAGTTGCGTCATGTTCAACACTTACTCTATAACTTGTTACATTCTTATTAAACTCAGGAGTTAATGTATAACCTACAACTGATAAAGTAGCAAGATTATTATTACCACTAGGAAGTTTAGTAACTGTTATTTTATATTCATTAGTATGTATTTTATCTTCTGCAGTAACTTTAATAGTTACTAATGCAGAGTCTCCAGTATTAACTAATGTACCTGGTTCATTATTAATTACTTCATAAGTCGCTGCATCACTAGTAGTTGCTATTCTAGAGAAATCAATATAAGTATTATCTACACTAGTAGTATATTCAAAAGTACTTGAAATAAATCCAGGACTTAATGAAGAACCGTTAATACTTAATTGTTTTAATGTAGCATCACTACTTGGTTTTCTCTTAACAATAATTTGATATTCTCTTTCATAACCATCAGTAGCAGTAACAACTACACTAATCTCATTATCTCCAACTTTTAAGTCTTGATATAAACCTAAACCAGTAACTGTAGCTTCATCATCTTCCAAAGTACCACTTACTGTTATTGAAGTAACATTATTTTCTACTTCAACTTCATAATACATAGTATCTTTATCAAATGAAGGATCAAGTGTACCTTTATCAACACTTAAACTAGTTAAGTAATTTGAAGCATTACCTTCAGCTTGAACAGTTAATGTAATTGTATAAAGTCTTGTAGTTGTATCTTCAGAAGTAACTAAAATAGAAATATAATAAGATTTATTTTCACTAGTTTCATTCTTTAAGCCACTAATAGAATTAGTTTCTGAATCATATGTTAAACCACTAGGAGCAGTAACTAAATAAGAAGAATGGCTATCATTTAATTCGATTATTAAATGAGCAACATCTACATTAAATGGTAGTCTACCAGTATAAGTATCATTTTCACCTTCTCTTAATTTAGTTTCTTTTACTCTAATAGTTTTTAATGATTTATCATCACTAGGAGCTTTTACTACATTTACATTATATGTAAGTGTTGAAGTTCCATCTTCTGCTAAAGTAATTAGTTTAACTTGATTATCTCCAGTAGATAAATTCATAGGTAAAGTATAACTATTATTACTTCTCTTACCATTAAGTACATTATTACTTAAATCTTTAGCAGTAACATTAGTAGTAGTAGCACTAGGAGTATAAACTAAATTCATCTTTGTAGTAGTATAAGGTACATTAATTGTATAGTTTAAATTATCAGTATCTGATTCATCAAACACAGGACTAATTGTACCAGAACCACTAATAGTAGATAACCTTGGATTACTATTATATGCTCTATTAATAGTAATAGTATAATTTTGAATATCTTTATTTTCCGCAGTAACTAACAATTGAATTGTATTAACTCCAGTTTGTAAATAATACTTACCATTACCAGTAACTGAAGCTAAATTAGAATTCTTAATTCCAGTTATATTAACAAAGTTAACTTCATTAGGAACATTTACTTCATAAGAATAAGTATCTACTTCTGTAGTAACACTATAATCTTGAGAGTTACTTCCAATGATATTAATACTTGATAAAGTAGCATCAGTAGATGCAGGTCTTACTACATTAATTGTATATGTAGTATAAGTTCCATCTTCAGCAGTAACTAATATTCTTTTTACATTAGCGCCTACAACTACTGAATTATTATCAAGTAATTTATAAGTAGCTTTTCCAGTAATATTATCACTTAATGTTGGAGTAATAGTTACACTACTAACTCCTTCATCAACATTAACTGTATATTCTAATACTTCAGGATCAAAGTCTTCAGAATCAATTCCCCAACTAGTAGATTCAGTACTAACATCAATAGCACTTAAACTTGAATCATCATTATATATTCTAGTTAATTGAATTGTATAAACACCAGTTAATGAGTTTTGACTAGTAGTAGTTATTACAATATCAGTCTTACCTGTAGGAATATTACTAATTGCATTATTATTAACAGTTCCATTAGAACTTGTAATAACGGCAGTAGTAGTTCCCGCTTCAGTAACATAATTAATATTTACTTTATTAACACTAAATGGAATTGTAACTTCATAATCAAATAGTGCTTTATTAAAATCCACATTTAAATCATAAGTATTTTCATCATCATCTTTAACAGCTAAACTTGAAAGATAAATATTTCCATTTAACTCTCTAAATACATGTAATCTATAAGTAGCAGTATCTTTTCCATTCGGAGCGGTAACATGTACTTGAACTAAATAAGTTCTTCCTTCTACATCAAATGCATTTTCTCCATTACCTTCAACTTCAATAGTTTGATATTGTGCATCTTTTTCATAGTAGAAGTATTTTAAATTAGTCCATTCATTAGGTACTGAGAAATAATAATCATAAACATCAGGATTCTCATACTTGAAGTCTATTACTTTACTCTCATCGCCTTCATCGATAGTAAATTCACCTGTTGTATTAGTATTATCTACAAACATTCTTTTAACATCAGTATCAGAAGAAGTATCTCTAGTAATATGATAAACATATTGAGAGAAACAACTTGGATCAGTTGATTCACTAAGAATACAGGCTTCACTCTTTATCTCAATAGTAATATCAGTAATACCAGTATTACTAACAGTTAAATCTTGAATACCATCACCTTTAACTTCTTGATAATAATGACCTTTAATAACATTAATCTTAACTTGTTTAATTCTTGAAGGAACAGTCATTGAGTATTCATGAATATCACTACTAAATGTATTAGATTCATTAACTGTATTATGTAACTTACAATAACTTTCATCTTGATTACATAATGATTGAACTAAACCATTAATTTCAATATTCGTAGGAATTATTTTAGTAGAAGCATCTCTATTAATAGTAACATTGTAATCTCTTTCATCTAAGTTTTCTGCAGTTACTGTAACTGTATATTTATTACTTCCTGCAGGAACTAAGTAAGTACCATTACCATCAATTGTAGAAGTAGATTCCATAGGTTTAGATTCAATTTTTATACTTGTTACATCAGTTGATGCATTATAAGTAATATTTTCATTAATAGCAACTTCATCTGTACCTTGTTCATTTATCAAAGCAGAAACATTAGTAATATCTGTATTATCACTAACCTTTAAAGTTTTCAAGTAATTATTACTATTAAAGTTTATATATGTAATTCTTGCGGCACCATTACCACTCTTGGCATAATCAGAAACAGCATTACTACTTACTTTAGTAGTACTCTTAGTTAATTGAGATTCAGAAGAAGTAGTTGAACAATTATAGCAAGTCATATGTTTAGTATAATCACCAACTGAAGTTAAATTAGTTGCACCAATATAACCTAAACCACCATTACCTGATCCAGTGTTTCCACCACCGTTACCTCCGGTCCAGCCACCGCCTCCGGCACCTCCACCGCATCGGTTACCTGAACCATTACCACCAAGTCCAAATGTACCACTAGTAATTTTACTTCCAGGAGCACCTATGGTAGCAAAACCAGCACCAGAAGAACCATTTTGTTGACCATATTTCCAATAGAAAGCTCCACCACCACCAGCGGCAACAATTAAAACTTCATCTCTATTATTACTATATTTAGATAATACTCCACGATTTGTATTAAGAGCAATGTGAGTAGCTCCACCACCAGCACCACAACCACAAGCACAGTACGATGTACCTCCACCATTCCAACCAGGTGTTGAATAATAAAATGTTCTTTCACTAGCATCTACTGAAGAAGAACCTCCAGCTCCACCTACATAAACATATAAAACATCATCTTTATTTAAGTGAACTAAACCTGTTGAATAAGCTCCATATCCACCAGTACCACCTGAAGAACCACCTTGAGCTCCCCAAGTCTCTAGTAAATAGAATCCATCTTCTTTAGCAGTAAAAGTTTGAACTGCACCAGTATAGTAAAGTTCAACTTCATCAGAAATATCATCTTTATTAATTTCAATTGTATAAATAGTTTGTTCAGGATTAGCACCAGTTCTATTAACAATAATATAAGCAGTTTTACTAGCTTTAATATAACCAAATCCGGAATAAGTAACTATTGCATTTGGATCAAATGGGAATCCTTTAACATCTAATGAATATTGATTATTATTAATTGTAATTGAATAATCTGTAACTCCATCTTCACATGGAATAATTGTATCTCCAAATTTCATCTTATAAAGAAGTGAAGAAGGTTCAATAGTTTGTCTATAAACATTAATATTATAAACTCTAGTATCTCCAGATTCAGAAGTTACTTCGATAGTGAATTCATTATTACCAATTTCTAATTCTTTTAATCCAGTACCAGTTACTGATTGTTTATCTTCATATTTTTCAACTGAAAGAATAACTGAATCTGCATAAGGTTCTACAGTAACAGTATAATCAAATACTCTTGGATTATAATCTATATTCCAATCTCCAATATCAGTATAAATTCTCTTTAAGAAATTATTTTCAGATAACGAAGGAATAGAAATCTTGGCATAACCATTACCAGTATTTCCTGTCATAGTAGAAGTTCCATCAGTAGTAGGCATTGTACCGCCACCACCAACCATAGTAGTATCAGTAAATATATAATCAGAATAGTGATAACTACAAGTAACATCAGTTGTATCAGTTGTACAATTATCTTTTGGTGAAGTATCATTTTCAGACTTAATAGCAACAGATCCAGTATGACCAGAGATATAAGAAGAACCACCTGATGATCTACCAGAACAATCACTAGAATCTACAACACCAACACCACCGTAGTAGCCACCGCCACCACCAGCCATGGCATGACAGTACCATTCAACACCATTAGCCCCTTTACCAAATGCATAACCAGTTGTTTGATTAACAGTTGGAGCAGCAGTTCCAGCCCAAGTAGATAGAGAACCAGTTACTTTAGTAGCACCAGCATCACAAGCATCTCTATAATTTGTAGTGTTAGTAGCGTGAACTCCTCCACCACCACCAGCAACCATAATACGACTTGCAAGTGATTTAGAGTCATCCCATTCACCAGAAACAAGTCTTACATCAGTAGCACCACCACCGGCTCCACCAGCATCACTAGCAGTGTTATCAGAAGCTCCATAACCTCCACCATTCCATCCAGCTTTAGCTCTAGAATAAACATAAGCAGAGTTTTCTCCTTTACCTCCTACATAAATATAGAAAGTATCTCCTCTATTTAATGAAATATAACCTGAAGTATAAGCTCCTCTACCAGGAATTGGTTGAGTACTATAATTACCAGTACCACCACTAGCTCCCCATAATTCAAATAAGAATTTACCAGTTGTTGGAGCAACGAAAGTTTGATAACTACCAGTATAATTAAATACAGAAGCTACTTTTTCTTCAGTATAATTAACAGTTAAATAATAAATTGAATCAGCACATCCAGTATCACTAACAGTGATTGTAATAATATCTCCAGCTAATACAAAATCATTACCGCTAATAGTATAAGTAGCTGAGTTAGAATAAGTAGTTACCTCTAAAGGAGCTGACATATTATTAGAAGAAATATGAATATCATAAGTATAAACACCTGCAGTTGTTTGAATTAATTCAGCACCTTTAACATTTAAAATTGTAGCTATTTCACTTGAGTGAGTATTCTTTGATCCTTCTCTTAAAACTTTAACTAAATAAATTCTAGTTTCTCCAGATTGAGAAACAACCATAATTTGTATTTCATTATAACCTAATTCAAGACTATATGTTCCATCTCCTGTTACTACAGCAGTTTCATCACTCTTAGTTGCTTCAAGAGTAATTGATTTTTGATACATAGGAACAGTTATTTTATATTCAGTAATCGCAGGATTAAATTCTTGATTCCAATCACCACTATTACTAGTTAAACTCGATAAATAATTATTTTCAGAATATGGTAAAACTCTAGTAATTCTACCACCACCAGCACCATTAGTACTAATTCTATCAGTAACATATCCAGAAGCAGTACTAGTTTGATAACCAACATGACCATTCGCATTATAATTACCACAATCAACACAATACATGGCGGCACCATAAACAAGCGCAGGATTAAAATAACCAGAACCACCGCTACCTACACCGACGTTACCTCCAGCTGCTCCAGCGTACCAGCCGCCTCCGCCGCCTCCGCCACCGCACCTGTTACCAGTTCCTCTAGCACCTTTACCAAATACTCCAGAAGTTGAACCTCTATATTGATAAGTACCTGCACTATATCCAGTACCAGGTCCTCTACCCCAATAGAAACCACCACCAGCTCCACCAGCTACGATATAAAATTGACTTCTATAAGCTTTTAAATTTTGAATTTCACCTTGAACAGATGCTATGTGAGAAGCACCACCACCAGCACTACAACCACATCCACAATAAGAGTTACCTCCACCATTATAACCACCGGCATTTTCTCTCCAGTTATTTTCAGCACCAGAATCACTTGAATAAGCTCCTTGACCACCAACAGTTACATATAAAACTTGATCTTTATAAAGATCTACATAAGCCCTTGTATATCCACCATAACCAGTTCTATTTCCACCTCTTGCACCCCATACTTCTAAAAGATAACTACCATTTGCTGGTGTAGTAAATTTAGTACTTGCACCAGAATTAAAAGAATATGCTTGAGAAGTTAAACTTTTTTCATAAAAAATAGAATAAACAGTATCACTTGTCTTACCATTAGATACTCTAATAGTTACAGTTCCAGTATTATTAATTAAATATTCATTTCCAGTAATAGTAACTTTAGCACTACTATCATTAGGAACAGCATCTATATTTAAATTATAAGTATTACTAAATATTTGAATAGAATAATCCAAAGTATCACTATCAAAAGTTAAACTAGATTCATATCCATAAATAGTTAGAGAACTTAATTTAGTATCATTAGAATCAAAAAGTATAGTATTAGAAATTTCTTCATTATGAGATTCATTCAAATTAAAGAAAGTTAATCCAAAAATTAACATAAATATAAAACTAAAAATTGTTATATATTCAACTACTTTCCTCATTCAAAACTTACTCACTATTCTAAATAAATTATAACAAAAATAAGTATAATAATATATAAAAAAAGAGATATTTTTTATAAAATATCTCCTATAATTTCTTAAGTTCTTCTTTATATTTTCTATTTGAATCTAACTCTTGATATTTTAAATAATTTGATTTCAAAAGTTCAATAAATATTCTTCTTAATTTTTTATTTGCATCTTCTAAAGACATATCTCCAACAACAAATGGTTTACCAAATTGAACTATTAAATTTTTACTCTTTCTTTTATAGTCACCAGTAGCAACCATAGGTACAATTGGACTTCCTGTTTTCTTTGCTAAAGAAACAGCACCAAACTTAAAATCTAAAAGTAAAGAATCAAAATATTCATCTTCAGTAATTAGTCCTTTATCAACATATAATTTTAATTTAGCATCAATATATGGTAATGCTTTATCTAACTCTTCACGATTTATTTTTTTGTCTTGATATAATTTAATTAATAAATTTAATTGTGAAAGTTTTACATTCTTTTCTCTTAAAGTTTCTAAAACATAATCATATCTTAAATTAAAGAAAAATTTATCATATATTTCTTTTATTTTTTCATCCTTTGGATGATTTCTAGTTCCTTCAGGAAATATTCCTAATAGATCTTTATTCTTTAAAACATTAATAGCAGATTCTACTGCATCAGTATCTTTCTTACTTCTATCAACAGGAATACAACCTACACCTTTAAAAAACCATCTAGTTTTTGAATCATCAAAATACTCTTTCTTAGCCATATAGAATATTGGTCTTTTAGTAGAAATAATTACATTACATTGATCATATAAATGTATATGATTACCTGCAATAATAGCATTACCCTCATTTGGAATATTTTCAATTCCTATGATAGTAGGTCTATAGTATCTCTTATAAATTGGACCTAAGATTGCTTTACCAACTTTATAAAGCTTAGGCATATTATTCGTCATCATCTTCCCCCTTATCTTCTTGTAAAGTTTTAAAATCTACTTTTCCAAGCTTAGTCTTTGGAAGTTGTTTTCTAAATACATATTCTTGTGGAATCATATATTTAGCTAAATTCTTTTTACAATATTCTTTAACAGATGCTTTAACAAAGAAGTTTTGTCTACCACTCTTAAGAACAATAAATGCTTTACATACTTCTTGTTTATAAGGATGTGGGATACCAACAACAGTACATTGTAAAACATCAGGGTGATTCTCAATAATATCTTCAACATGAGATGGATATACATTATAACCACTAGTTATAATCATTCTCTTACTTCTACCTTTATAGAAGATAAATCCATCTTCATCCATATATCCTAAGTCACCAGTATGTAACCAAATATGACCATCATCATGAATTTGTAATGTCTCATTTGTTTCAGATTCATTATTTAAATAACCCATCATTAAAGCTTTAGAATGAATTACTATTTCTCCAACTTCTCCGAATGGTAATTCTTCACGGTTTGAATTAATTATTTTTATATAATTACCTGGAAGTGGAATACCTATTGAACCACTCTTTTGAACTCCAGGATAACATAATGAAACAGCCGCTAACGCTTCACTTAACCCGTATCCTTGAGTAATAATTGCACTACTATTATGTTTCTTTAAATATTCATTAACTCTATTTTCTAAAGTCTTAGGTAAAGTATCTCCACCACTTACTACAAATTTAAGATATGATAAATCAATATCAGGTATATTAGTATTATTAATTAAAGCTTCAAATAGTGTTGGTACACCTAAGACAACTGTTGGTTTAGTTTTATTAAACAATACATCAAATTTCTTAGCATCAAATTGAGGCACTAAAGTAGTATAACAACCTAAAGTTAATGCTGTATGCATACAAACTGATAAACCAAAACCATGGAAGTTAGGCATGATTGCAAGACAAGAGTCTCCAGGTTTTAAGTGAAGACACGTATCTCCAGTTTGTTTAGCACCTAATATAAAAGCTCTATTTTGAATAACTACATTCTTTGGTGTACCACTAGTACCACCAGAATGAATAATAACCGCAGGTTGATTCTTTCCAAATTTTCTATATTTTACATATGGCTCGTAGAATGATTTTCTAATAAAGTGCTTATATGTCATAAAATAATGTTTAATTGGGATTTTTTTAAACTTCCCAATACAACTAATGTTATATAAAAGTCCTAAGAAAGGATTCATCGAATCACTTGCTTTAACAAATATTACATGTTCAAGCTTAGTCTCATTAATAATAGGTTCTAGCTTATTATAGAATTGATTACACATAACAAGTATTTTACTATTAACTGAATTTACCGCATCTCTTAACTCGTTTTCACTAGATAAAGGATGAGTCATATTAGCAATAGCACCAAGTTTATTCAAAGCATATAAACAATATAAAGCTTCAGGAAAATTAGGTAAACAAATAGTAACTATATCACCTTTACCTACACCCATCTTTTTAAAACTAATAGCTGCTCTTTCGATATTTCTAACTAATTTTCTATAACTAATATTGGTTCCTAAATATTTAATAGCAGTTAAATGTGGATATTTATTTTCACTTAATAAAATTTGTTCATACATAGTTATGTTAGGAATATCATAATTTAATTCATCTTTAGTATAATATTTTTCCCAAACACCTTTTAACTTTGTTTTTCTACCTCTAAAAATATCAAATATAGACATAATTAATCCTCCAGATTTTTTAAAATGACTTTTCTAAATTTAAAAATTTCATCATCATAATTATCACTTTTAACTTCATATGGTTTTAAAAACTCTATAGTTAAATTATTACTAAATAATCTATACTTTCCTTTGATTACAAATGGAATAATCATAGTATTAGTCATCTTAGACATCTTAACTACTCCACTTTTAAAATCTAAAAGTTTTTCTCCATTCTTAGGATATGTTCCTTCAGGAAATATACCTATCACTTTATTTTTATTTAAAAACTTAATGGATTTATCAAATGCTTTTGTAGTATGTTTTTTTCTATCAACAGGAATTAAACCCATATTATTAAATAGTAATCCTTTTAGTCCTTTAAATAACTCTTGTTTTGCTAAAAAATGAACATCTTTTTTACTTGCAGTAATAAGTAAAAAACAATCTAAATTATGAGTATGATTACCTGCAAGAATATAATTTTTATCTTTAGGTATATTATCTAATCCAATAAATCTAGGTCTTAAGAACACTTTAGTAACTAGTACTATTAATGGTCTAAGTATTTTATATAATGTATTTTTCATAGTACCTCTAATGAACAGAACAAGAATCACTAAGTGATAGTGGAATCTTATAAATCGTAGCTTTTTCATCTTGATCATATGCAATGATAGAAAGTAATAATTCTCCATCAAAATTAATACAAATATTTGAATTAACTTGCATACTAAACTCATCTAAATAATCTTTTAAACTAACATTTTCTTTAGAATCATTGTATAAACTTTTATCAACATTATTCTTTGATAAAAATAAAGTAGATTCTATTCTTTTATATTCAATATTATCTTCATCTCCACAATACTTAACATCACTTATATATATACTTGTTTTAGAAGAATTATAAGCAACACTTCCTGATATTTTAAAATCATCACAAGTACTATTAATAGTACCAAAATGGAAATTACTATTTTTAATAATAAAGAAAACTATACCAGTTATAACAAGAATTATTACAGCAGAAAGAATAATATAATGTAATCTATTCTTTTTTACTTTAGTTTTAACTTTATTACCTAAAAGTTCATCAAGATTATAATTATATTTATCACATATTAATTTCATAATAGATATATCAGGTAAATTCTTACCATTTTCCCACTTAGAAACAGCTTGATATGTAACACCAAATATATCAGCAAATTCCCTTTGAGTAAGATTATTATCTATTCTAATTTGTTTAATTTTATTTCCTATTTCTTCTTGATTCATACTCTTATCCTCATTACATATTATACCATATAAAAAAAGAGATAATAAATCTCTTTTTCTATAATCCATTAAGGTTTGTAAACGTTGCTTTACCAGCAATAAATAAACTCAATGGAGAAAGGTCTGTAACTGTAAGAATCTTATTCTTATTCAAGTCATATAGTAATGAAGTCATTGGTGTCTTTAATGTAAGACCTGCAAGAATTGATGAAAGTGTAGCATAATCAGTTGAAGTTATGATACCATTTCCTGGTTTTTCGGTCGTTCCATTGTCTCCTCTTATTACAATTACTACTTCATCATAAACATGATCATTAATAATAAGTT
>CAMKAT010000029.1 GCA_946410555.1 uncultured Caryophanales bacterium
AGTTTTTATATGTACCATCAGGTGCTGTGACAGTTATAAGAACTTTATTTAATCCAACACCTGTATAAAGGATTCCTTCTTCAGTAACTGAAGCTGTTTGTGATGATCCACTATCAATTGAATAAGAAACAGTTACATTATCTTCTTCAGGAATTCCTTCGAAAGTAATCATCTTAACTGAATTATCTACATTCATTATATAAGTATCATTAGTTTTATCAAATTCTTCAACTATATTATAATTTGCATTATCTTCAGTTATATTAGAAAGATATAAATCATATGCTCTATAAACATTAACTGTGTAAACTGTGAAATGTACTCCATCTTCAGCTTCTACATAAATAGTTAATTCATTATTACCATAATCTAAATAATACTCACCTTCACCAATAACAATTGATTTATCAATCGTAGGTGTTCCTTTGATATTAACTTTATCAATATCGTATGGAACATTAATTGTATATGTATTATCAGTTGAAGCTTCAAAATCTTCTTGAGAAATTCCATATACAGTTTCCTCTTCTTCAGTATTAACACTATATACTTTAATACCTGTTAAAGAAGAATCTTCGGAAGGTTTAACAGTAACAACTAATTGGTAAGTTCTTGAAGTAGTATATTCTTCATTATAAACAATTATACTTACAATATTTCTACCAGTAGCAAAATTATTACCATAGATATTAACATTCCATTCATCTCTACCTGGTTTAGCATTAATATTTAAATTCTTAACTCCAGGAGATACTTCTAAGTAATAATCTGTTGTACCTTTATCAAATGTAATTTCATCACCTAGTTCATTCTTATAAGAAGAGTATGTACCATCTATCGTAGATGAAGTTACTAATGAAGAAAGATATACTTCACTAGCAACTGGTCTAATAACATTTACTATATAAGTTTTAGTATGAACTTCTCCATCATTATCAGTCTTAGATGCAGTAATAGAAAATTCATTTACACCAGTATTAATAATTCTAGTTTCAGCATCACTAACAAGAGTATCTGAATCTCCTGTTCCCTCAACTTTAACAATTTCAGTACCACTTGAAACATTTACTACATATGAAGTAATAGTCTTCTTATATTCAGGAGTTAAATTCCAAATAATACCAGATGAAACTGTAATATCAGTTAAGAATACTTCGAATTCTCCTTCTCTATAAACATGAAGAAGAATAGTTCTAGTTGTTTTCCTATCAGGAGCAGTAATCTTAATACTTACTTCATTAACTTCTCCAATAGTTAAGTAACTATAATCACTAATTTTAACTTTTTGTTCTTCATCATTACGTAAACAATTAATAGTTAATGTATCTACCGGATTACTTACAGTAATATAATACTCATTAATATTATTACTATAAGCTATAACTTTATCATCTTTATCTAATAAATCATATGTGCCATCTTCAGTTGATGAAACTATCAAACTATCTAAATTAGTATTAGTAGATTTATTTCTAGTTATAGTAACTCTATAAATTTTAGTTTCATTACCAAGACCATCAAATACTTTAATATATATTATATTTTCTCCGATTAATAAATCATAATTATTATTTTCAATTTCTATTAAATCATTTCCTTGATAAATATAATATTTAACTGATTGTTGTTCATCAACAGTTGTTTTTAAATTCATTACTTCATATTCATAAGGAACAGAAGTTCTATAAGCAACTGTATTAGGACTAAATGAAGGACTTAAAGTACATAAACTAGAAGAACATACCGAATTAGTATCAATTACTTCAATGTTAGAAGCTAAAGTTAATCTCTTGATATCTTTAATAACATTAATAGTATATTCTTCATTAGTTACATCATCTTCAGCAACTACATTAAATGTAATAACATTAGTTTTATTATCATCTAAAGTAACATCAAATGTATTAGTTTCATTATCATCATAAATAACATATGATGTTTCTTCTTCAGGTGTAACAGAAACTCTTAATTCATCTTCATCTTCATAAACATGAACAGTATATTCTAAAGTCTCACTATCAAATTCAGGATCTAATTCAAGCAAATGATCAGTATCATAATATACATCAATAAGAGATGCATATGCATTCTTATTTAGATCTCTTTCAATAGTAAATAAATATGTAGTAACACTTGTTCCATCTTCAGAAGTAACAACTGCTCTTACAGTATTATCTTCTACACTTAATTCATAAGTAGCATTTTCATCTACTAATGTAGGATTTAAGTTATAAGGATCAATATTCTTTAATGCTGGATAAATCCAAACATAAGCATATTCATCACTTCTAAATATAGTTTCAATATAACCAGCAGTAGGTTCAACCTTTTTAATTTGTGAATTACTACCAAGTTCTCTCTTAACAAATATCTTATAAATATTCTTAGTCATACCATCTTCTGCTGTAACTACAACATCAAATTCAGTGAAACTCTTAGTATCAGGACTAATAGTACTTGAATAAGTAACTTTAGCTTTTTCATCATTTTTAGTATATAAAACATCATTAATATCAAACGTAGTCTTATCATTTTTAATAATTACATAATACTCTAACGTATCACTATCAAAATCAACCTTTATAGTTTCATCAGTTGATGATACAAAATCATAATTTATAACACTTAAATCACTTAAAGTAGCATCATCACTAATTTTCTTAGAAACATTAATAGTATATGTTCTAGGAGTATTATCTTCTGCTGTTACAGTAATAGTTCTTACTGAATCACCATCAGGAACAACTAATGATTCATTTCCAGTAACTACAGAGTTACCATCCTCAGGTGTTACATCAAAACTTAAGAAGTTAACAGATGAATCTAATACTAAATCATAAATACTAGTTTCATAACCAAATGGTGGATCTAACTCACCACTACTAGGAACTAAATCAATTAAATGATTTTCACTACTAGCTTCTTTAGTTACATTAATTGTATAAAGATTACTTGTACCATCTTCTGCAATAACATTAACATAAACTGTATTAAGACCAGGATCTAAATAAACATCTCCTAAACCTGTAATTGTAGATAAAGGACTAGAAGTTCCTTCTAACTCTATCATATTAGTTTCCTTATCTACAGTTAATTCATAATTATAAGTGCTCTTATTAAATTCAGGAACTAAAGTAAGTTTCTTATTATTACCTCTTACTACTAAAGTAAGTAAATCTTTATCAGAACTTTGTCTTCTAGTTATATTAATAATATATGTTCTAGTATAACCTTGATTAGTAATATTAATCTTTATTTTATTATTACCTTTAGTTAAACCAAATGTACCTAAATATGAATCACTAACAAGTGCTTCTTCAACTGTTCTATTAGTAGCATCTATTGTTAAAGTAGAATCACTAGATTGTTTTTCTCCATATAGAATAATAGATTCAATATCTGTATCAACAGTTAAAGTATAAACTAAAGTAGTCTTATTAAATGGTTCATTAAAGTCACCATTTAAATAATCATTAAATAAATAATCTAAATAATTATTAACATCTTTATTTCTAGTAACTTTAATTTTATATGTATTAGTAGTAGTACCATCTAAAGCAGTAACTGTTAATGTTACTTCATTAGTTCCAACAGTAAAATTACTATTACCACTAACTACTACATTTGATCCTTCGATTAAAGGTTCATAACTTAAATTTAAGAAAGTTGTTTCATAATTAACAACTAAATTATAATTAAAGATATTTGAATTGAAATCAGGAGTATATTCATACGAATTAACACTTAAACTCTTTAATAGAGCTACACTATTAACATCTTTATTAACAGATAATCTATATACTTTATCTACTCCACTTTCTGAAGTAACTTTAACTCTAACTACTCCAGTTTTATCTTGAATATTATTATCAATTATTTCATAAGTTGAACTAGAGTCTTTTAGAACAATACTTAAATCTAATTTAGATTGATCAAAAGGTATTACAACATCATAATTTAAATTATCACTTGTAAATGCAGGACTCATAGTTCCATTATTAACACTTAAATACTCAATTCTATTTTCACATGAAAGTGCTCTATTAACATTAATAGTATAAGTTCTTACTAAACCGGATTCACTCTCTACTTCAATATTAAATAAATTACTTCCAGTATTAATATTTTGAGTACCATCACCAGATACAGTACTAGTATTTTCTTCTGGAACTGCATTAATAACTATCGTAGAAACTTCATTAGGAATATCAACTGTATAATAAGTAACAGTTTTATTAAAATCTATTGAAGATTCAAATCCTAAGATACTTAAACTACTTAAGTAATTATTATTACTTTCTAACTTAGTAGTATGAATAGTATAAGTATTAATAGTCTTTTTATCTTCAGCTGTTACTTTAATTAAAATATCAGCAGTATCTCCTACATTAGTAATAGTACCCATTTCATTATTAATAATTTCAAAAGTTGCATTTGGATGATTAGTAATAATACTACTAAATGGAATATAAGTAGTATCTACACTAACATTATATTCAAGATTATTTTTATTAAATGCAGGATCTAATGAAACACCTTCGATTGTTAAAGTCTTAAGTGTAGCATCACTACTTGGTTTTCTAGTTACATCAATTTGATATTCTCTAGAAGTTTCACCATCAATTGCATTAACAGTTAAGTTAATTTCAGTAACACCTACACCTAAATTATACTTACCTAAACCAATGATAGGATCTATATCTCCTGATTCTTCAGCAGTAGCGCTAACATTTATTTCAGTAACATCATTATCTACTTCAACAGAATAATAATTAATATCTTTATTAAATTTAGGACTAAGAGTACCTTTATCAACTTTTATAGAAGAAAGATAAGTATTACATCCTCCTCTATAATAAACAGTTAAATTAATTGGATAATAAGCTACACTTCCATCTTCTGCTGTTACTGTAACAGTAACTAAATAGTATTGTCTATCTTCAGTATCATTTTTCATTCCTGAAACAGTGTCATTACTATTATTTACCGTTAATCCTTCTTTATTACTTATTGAATAAGTAGCAGTAGAATCATTAGTTTCAATAATCAAATGAATTAAATCAATATTATAAATTAAATTAGCACTAAACTCTCCATTATTATTTTTTATACCAGTTTCTTTAATTCTTAAAGTTTTTAATGTAGTGTCATTACTTGCTGCTTTTTTGATAATAACATTATAAGTTAATGTTGTTGTTCCATCTTCTGCTAAAGTAATAAGTTTAAACTTATTATCACCAGTAACTAAATTCAAAGGTAATGTATAAGTACTATTATATAATTTTGAATTTAATTCATTATCATCATTATCATAAGCTTTAACACTAGTAGTATTAAATGTTGGACTATAAGTTAAATTTAAACTCTTAACTGTATAAGGAACATTAATAATATAATTATTATCATTAGGATTAAATTCCTTATTTAAAGTACCACTACTAGAAGATAAAGTAGCAATAGTAGCATCACTATTATATGCTCTATTAATAGTTATATTATATGAAAGTGAAACTCCACTTTCACTTAATACACCAACTATTATAGAATTACTTCCAGTATTTAAATAATATTTACCAAATCCAGTCGTAGAAGCTAAATAAGAACTCTTAACTCCATCAACAGTAACAAACCTAACATCATTAGGAACATCAATAGAATATTCATATATATCATCTTCAAGAGTAACACCATAAGTAATATCATCACTACCAATAACAGTTAAACTTGTTAAAGAATTATCAGAAGAAGCTGGTCTTATAATATTAACAGTATAAGTTTTATAAGTACCATCTTCTGCTGTTACTAATATTCTTTTTAAGTTATTACCAACTACTATAGTATTATTATCTAATAATTTATAAGTGGCTTTACCTGTAATATTATCACTTAAAGTTGGAGTAATAGTTACACTACTAACTCCTTCATCAACAGTTAATTCATATTCAAGTATATCTTTATCGAAATCTTCAGAATCAATGCCCCAAGAATGATCATCTGTAGAAACATCAATATGAGTAAGATCAGAATCGTTATTATATGCTCTAAATAAATTAACAGTATATAATCCAGTAGCTCCAATTTGAGAAGTAGTAGATATTGTAATAACATTATCACCTGTATTAATACCTGTAATTGTAGTACCACTTACTGAATTACCATTTAAAGTAATACTATAACTTGTAGTATTAACATCAGGACTAATATCATATCTTAGACTATCAATACTAAATGGAATATTTATATTATAATCAAATAATGATTTAACAAAATCGTGATTTAAATTATATAAGACATTATCACTATCATAATAATCCATCTTAGATAAGAATATATTAGAATTTAATTCTCTATATACATGTAATCTATATGTAGCTCTATCTACTTTATTAGGAGCTAAAACTTCAATTGAAACTAAATAGTTTTTACCAGCTTCAGAAAAATCTCCAGGGTCATTACCAGTAATAGTAATAACTTGATTTTCATCATCTTTTTCGATGTATAAATATTTTAAATAATCCCACAAATTAGGTACTGAGAAATAATAATCATAAACATCAGGATTGTTATAATGGAATTCTATTGTATAATCTTTATCACTAGAAGGATCAATTGTAAAGTGACTGTTATCTCCATTATCTACATACATATTCTTAATATCAGTATCACTAGCAGTATCACGAGTAATATTAAATGTATAATGAGAGTAACAATCACTAGTTGTTAATTCATTAACAAAACAATATTCACTCATTACATCAATTGTAGTAGCAGTTATTCCTGTAGAACTATCAGTTAAACTAACTATTCCATCTCCAGTAACTTTTTGGAATTCATGTCCTTTTTCAACAACATATTTAATTTGTTTAATTCGAGAAGGAACTGTCATGTAATAAGTATTAGTTTCTTTATCAAAAGAAATATTATTTTGACTAATATCTTGTAACTTACAATAAGATTCATCAGTATTACATATAGATTGAACTAAACCATTTATCTCAATATTATCAGGATAAATGTTGGTATCAGCTTCTCTATGAACAGTAATAACATAATTTCTAATTTCTCTATTTTCTGCAGTTACTTTAATAGTAATAACATTATCACCAGGTCTAATAGTATAAACACCATTACCTTCGATAGTAGCAGTTGAATCATTAGGTTTAGATTCTACTCTAAATTGTGTAACAGTAGAATCTACATTTAAAGTAAATTCTTCAGCTATAAAGTCTACATCAGATACTTCATTTAAAAGAACTGTAGGATTATCTTTATCAGTAATATCAGTACCAAGTAAACTCTTTAAATAATTATCATTACTAAAATTAATATATGTTATTCTAGCAGCACCATTACCGCTCTTAGCATAATCACTTGTAGCTGTACTACTAACTTTAGTTGTTGTTTTTGTTAAAGTTCCAATATCATTTGAAGTTGCACAATTATAACAAGTCATGTGTTTTGTATAATCACCAAGTGACTCAAGGTCTTCGTTATTAATATAACCAGAACCTCCTCCACCACCTGAGTGAGAACGAGAAGCACCGCCGCCGCCGTACCAGCCGCCGCCTCCACCATTTCCACCATATTTAGTGAAATAGTTTCCGCCTTGACCAAATGTGGACATTGGACCGCCTTCAGCATTATCATTTGCTCCAGATGTTTGAGAAGAACCTCTAGCATAGTATTGTGGCCAAGTAGTAGTATAACCACCATCTACTCCCCTATATCCACCACCAGAACCTTTATAATAAACAGCTTCACCAGAAGAACCTCCTCCAGCTCCAGCTACAATTAAAATATCTGATCTTTGATTAGAAAGATTTTTAAGTAATCCTGAAACTCTAGCTATATGAGTAGCTCCTCCTCCACCAGAACCTCCTTGATTACCATAACCACCGGTTCCACCGCCATTGTATCCACCAGGACTTGTACTAGAACCATTAGCATATTTAGAACCTTGTCCTCCGACAACTACATATAGAATTTCTCCACCTTCAAGATAAACAAGACCAGAAGAATATCCACCATAGTTTCTGAAAACAGTTCCGTTACTAACACCACCTTGTGCACCCCATACTTCAAGTCTATAGTAACCAGTGGCTGGTGCTTTATAAGTTTGAATTGTTCCAGTATAGTTAAAATCAACTTCTGAAACAATATCACCTTTCATTAAATTAATTGTATAAACTCTTTCACTAGGATTAGCACCAGTTCTTTTAACTATAATATAACAAGTTTTATTTTGTTTAACATATCCAAAACCTGAATATGTAACATTAGCATCTTTATCATATGGATAACCTTTAACATCAAATGAGTATTTATTAGAAGAAACATCTACATCATATTCAAATACTTCATCATCCATTTCAAGTGATTGACCATCTATAATAATTTTATACAGAAGTGTTGAAGGACTAATTCCAGCACGTACAATTGTAAAAGTATATGTTCTAACACTTCCATCTTCTGCCGTTACTGTAATACTATGTTCATTTTCTCCAACCTCAAGTTCTAAAATTCCTAAACCTGTAACTTCTTCATTATCTAAATATTTGGTTGCAAAGAATGTAACAAAATCAGTATGTGCATCAACATTAATAATATAATCATTTATTTTTGGACTATATGTTGTTTCCCATTCACCTACATCCGTAGTAATTGTTCTTAAATAATTATTATTAGATTTTATAACTCTTGAAATTTTTAAATATCCATTACCTGCTTTTGCACAATCACTTGTAGCTGTAGAATTATAGCAAGTTCCAACAGTAGTTTTATATTCTTCAGCAGTTTGAGAAGTTCCACAATTGTAACAATACATGTGTTTATCAGTTAGTATTTCACTATTAATGAAACCAGATCCTCCACCGGCTCCATTGTGACCACGAGAAGAAGCTCCACCACCATAGTAGCCACCACCGCCACCGGAGTTACCACAACATTCAATTGCACTTCCGTATTGACCACCTTGACCAAATGAACCTTTAGCAATCGAAGTTGGTTGACGACCATTATAATAAGTTATACCACCATCACTTTGTGTACCACCAAGTCCACTAAAACCATCTGACCAAATAGAGTTTGAACTATATGGCATTTGTCCTTGGTAACCACCACCGGCTCCACCAAGACCATAATAATTACTATAAATACCGCCTCCGCCTCCACCACCGGCAACGATAACAACATCTTCTTTATGCGAAGAATAATCTTTTAATAAGCCACTACCATATAACTCTTTAGCAAAGTGAGTTGCTCCTCCTCCACCTGATGTAGGTTGATTATCATACCAAGCATTACCACCACCATTATAACCACCAGAAGTTGAACAATAACCACTAGTACAAGGTTGTCCAATTCCCCCAATAGTATAATAGTAAGTGTCATTCTTTTGGGCTTCAATTATACCAGTTGAATAACCACCATATCCACCAAGACCTGCTCCATAAGTTCCTCCTTGAGCTCCCCATACTTCAATTTGATATAAACCATCTAAAGGAGCTGTCCAAGAACCACCTTTACCAGTATATTCTTTTGTGACAACATATGATGATTTATCTTGTTGTTGAACAGTTAATAAATATATAGAATCAGCACATCCTGGAGCCGATATTTTTATTTTAATTAAATCTCCATCTCCAACTAAATCATTATCATAAATTTCAACTGTTGCTTCTGGATCATAAGGTTCAACGAGTAAATCTAATGCAACTTGTCCTTTAATTAGAGGAATATTATAGTTAAAAATATTCTTTTTAACATATATCATATCTCCATTAGTTAAACTTGTAATCTTATATGCTTCAGAAGTATGTTTTCCTTTTAAACTTCCTCTAATAACTGTAACATTATATGTTCTAACTTCTCCATTTACAGCAGTTAATGTATAAGTAAAATAATTATAACCAAGATTTAAATTAAATGTTCCTGTATCTCCAACCATAGCAGCATTACTAGAAGATTTTATAACATTTATTGTAATTGAATCATCATACATATCTGCAGTTACTTTATAATTAGATTCTTCAGGTTTAAAAGATTGATTCCATGTTCCTTTATCAGTTGTAATATTAGATAAGAAATTATCATTCGAAATTGGTGCAACTCTAGTTATTCTTACAGCACCATCTCCAAGTTTTGGAATATCAGCTGTAGCAGTTGAATTAGAAGCTACTGAAGTTATAGTTCTAATATTTGCTGTATTAGAAGTTGCACAATAATAACAAGTCATATGTTTAGAAGTTCCATTATAATCGATTAATAAACTATTACCAATATATCCAGATCCTCCACCGGCACCTGAGTGAGCACGAGATGAACCACCACCACCGTACCAGCCTCCGCCGCCACCTTGGCCTCCACAGTGTTTAGATCCACCACCACATGTTTCTGGTACATAACTTCCGCCTTGTCCAAATTTACCTAGAGATTGGGTAGAAGGTTCTGCATTATCGTTTCCTCCAGCAGTTTGTGATCCACCAGTTGCGTGATATTGTGGATAAGTTCCACTCCATCCACCTTTATTACCTTGATAACCACCACCAGAACCATTTTGTTGTGTATCATTATGTCTAACATCATCAGCTCCGCCGCCTCCACCTCCGGCAACGATAAGTACATTATCTTTATTATTAATATAACCTGCTAAATTATCTTTTTTTAGATTAATAGCAATATGCGAAGCGCCTCCGCCTCCGGATCCACCTTGGTTACCAGTACCTCCTGTACCTCCGCCATTATATCCACCATAGGAATAGTTTCCATTTCCTATTACAAAGTTTGAACCTCTATATCCCGTAAAAGCATATAAAGTATCTCCAAGAACTCCATTATAGAACCCAACTGAATATCCACCAAATCCATATGACGAAGTATATCTATATCCACCAGCAGCTCCCCAAACTTCAAGTTTATAAATACCTGTATTATTTATTGGATAATCTTGCCCATATTTAGCTAAACTAAAATTAGTAACTACATCTGTTTTAGTACAAGTATAATTAATGGTATAAGTAGTACTACTTCCTCCATTACTTACTGTAATAGTAATTGCTCCATTAGTAGATAAATATTTATTACCAGTAATAGTAACAGTAGCTTCACTATCTTGTGGAGTAGCTAATACTTCTACACTTTTTAAAGAACTAAAAATATTTAAACTATAAGTATAAGTATCACTATCAAAATTGATATCACCTTCATGATTCTTAACATATAAACTAGATAATTTTGTAGAACCACTATAAGAATCATTATAAGCATTAGCAATTAATTCATTAGTATAATTATTGGTTTCAAACATATTAAAAAGTGTTAATGTAATAATCAACAAAATAGAAAAAATTAAGGCGATTTTTACATATAACTTTTTAGATGTTTTTACCATATAAACTTACTTTCCTATTCTACATAAAATTATACCAAAATTAGCACAAATTATATAGAGAAATGCTGAAAAAACATCAAAAAAAAAGAATAGTATTTCTACTATTCAAAAAGGGATAAATTAACCTTTTCTTTTTCTTTGTTGATATCACAAACATAAACATCAATTATATCTCCAACATTAACAATATCAGTTGGATTTTTAACAAATTGTTTGCTCATTTTTGAGATATGTAATAGCCCATCATCATGTAATCCAATATCAACAAATGCACCAAATGAAGCAACATTTCTAACAGTACCTTTTAACTTCATTCCAAGTTTAAGGTCTTCAAATTTTAAAACATCACTTCTTAAAATTGGACCTTCAACTTCGCTTCTTGGATCAAGCCCTGGATTTAATAATTCTTTTATTATATCCTCTAAAGTATATTCATCAGTTTTAAGTTCATTTACTAAAGTTTTCTTATCACAAGATTTTAAAGTTTCTTTGAATTCATTTGTATTAATATCTTTTAAATCTAAGTTTAATTTCTTAAGTAATTCTTCAGTTATTTTATAACTTTCTGGATGTATTCCAGTTTTATCTAAAGGATTATTTCCATCTAAAATTCTTAAGAAACCAATACATTGTTCATATACTTTATCGCTAATACCTTTAATAGATTTAATTTCATCACGTGACTCAATTCTTTTTTGTTCTTTATAGTTATAAATCTTATCAATTGTAGTCTTAGTTAAACCAGAAACATATTTTAAAATTGATTTAGATGCAGTATTAACATTAACACCAACTTCATTAACTACTTTACTAGTAGTAAAGTCTAATGCTTCACCGAGATTTTTTTGATTAACATCATATTGATATTCACCAACACCAATTGATTTAGGATCAATTTTTACAAGCTCAGAAAGCGGATCTTGTAATCTTCTACCAATTGAAACAGCTGATCTTTTTTCAACAGCTAAATCAGGAAATTCTTCGATAGCAAGTTTACTTGCAGAATAAATTGATGCACCAGCTTCACTAGTAATAACATACTTACAATTTAAGTTATATTCTTTAATCATTTCAGCACAGAACTTTTCTGATTCTCTTGAAGCAGTTCCATTACCAATTGAAATAATATCAACTTTATATTTATTAATTAAATCTTTAACAATTTCTTTATCTTTTTTGATTCTATCTTCGCTATTACCATTTAAGAATGGTTTAATTACAGTTGAATCTAAATATGTACCGTTTTTATCAACAACTGCAAGCTTACAACCATTAACATAACCAGGGTCAAATCCAAGAACTGTCATTCCTTTGATTGGTCTAGTTAATAATAAATGTTCAAGATTAACTTGGAATGTATCAATAGCTTTTGTTTCAGCATCTTCAGTTAATTCACTTCTTATTTCTCTTTCAATTGATGGTAAAATTAATCTCTTTAGGGAATCTTTAATAGATGCTTTTACTAAATCACAAACAAAAGAATCTTTATTCTTAATTAACTTAGATTCTAAATAATCTTGGATAGCTTTATCATCCATATCAATTGATACAGTTAAGATCTTTTGATCTTCTCCTCTATTCATTGCTAAAACTCTATAATGCTTAGCAAATTTTACAGGTTCTGAATAATCATAATACATTTCAAATAATTTCTTTTCATCTTCTGCATTCTTCTTTATTTTTGAAGAAATTGTTCCTGTATGAAATACATTATTTCTTATCCATTTTCTATATGCTGCATTATCACTAATCCACTCAGCAATTATATAGCCAGCACCCTCTAAAGCTTTATCAACAGATTCAACTTTTTCATTAACAAACTTTTTAGCCATTTCATCAAGTGAACCATTTGTTGGAAAAGCCATAATCATTTTTGCAAGTGGTTCTAAACCTGCATTAATTGCATCAGTTGCTTTTGTCTTTTTCTTTTCTTTGAATGGTCTATAAAGATCTTCAACTTCAGTTAATTTTTTACAATTTAAAATTTGTGTTTTTAATTCATCAGTAAGTAAACCTTTTTCATCAATAAGTCTAATTACATCTTCTTTTCTATTAAATAAATTTAAGTAATAATTATATTTATCACTAATTACTTTAATAGTATTTTCATCCATTGCACCAGTTAATTCTTTTCTATATCTAGCTATAAATGGAATTGTAGCACCTTCACTTAACATGTTAAGTACTACTTCAATTCTTTTTCTTTCAATATTTAATTCTTCTACTAATTCAAGAATTACATTTTCATTTAAAATATTATCATTCATCTTGTACTCTCCTTAATGATACTTTATTATTATAATAAATTTTTTATGTACACTCAAACAAAATTTAATAGCATTTACGAATAATAAGAGTATAATAATGAAAAGGTGATGAAAATGATAACAAACGAATCAATAATGAAAGCAGAATTAATTGAATTCAAATATAACGATAAAGGTAAATTAATTGCAAAAAAAGATAATTTAAATAAAAATACCATGGTAGTAATTGATCAAGAATATGTCGTTGACATTAAAACACATGAAGAATTAGAAATATATAATAATGAAACTCAAATTGAACCAGGTAAAAAGTATATTTATAAACTAAATAGACCTGAAAGAATTGATATAGAATTATATACAAAAGCATTAATAGCTTTTAATGACTTTATAGATAAAAAATTCAAAGATAGTGATCAAAATAAAATACTTCAATTTAAGCCAAAAAAAAC
>CAMKAT010000030.1 GCA_946410555.1 uncultured Caryophanales bacterium
AAAAAAGCCAAGAAATCATCTTGGCTTAATATAAATTATTTTTTAGTTAAATAATAATCTGCACTAGCATATGTCTTATCAATATATGAAGGATTATAACTTATCTTACCTTGAATACTATTACAACCTTTAAACATATTTTCACTACTAGTAACATTTGATAAATTCCATCCATTACCTACAAAAATGGTTTTTAAACTATAAGAATCTACGAACATTCGAGCAGTATCAGTTACTTTAATAGTATTAAATGATGATAAATCCAATGTAGTTAATTTATCACATGATCCAAACATTTCTTTCATCTTTGTAACATTACTTGTATCAAACATATTTAAAGATAAATTAACTAAACTAATACAACGTGCGAACATATTATTCATATTAGTTACTTTAGATGTATTAAATCCTGTAAAATTTATACTAACAAGACCAGAAGCATGTGCAAACATACCCTCCATATTGATTACATTTCTTGTATCTAATTTAGTTAAGTCTAAATTCTTAAGACCTTCACAATAAGCAAACATATATGACATATCATATACTTTAGAAGTTTTAAGTGAAGAAACATCTAATTCAGTTAATGAAGCACATTTATCAAACATATACTTCATATTAATTACATTACTTGTATCCAAACTCTTAAGATTTAATTGTTTTAATTTTTCACAATAAGCAAATAAGAATGCCATATTAGTAACTGAACTAGTCTTCCAATTAGATACATCTAAAACTTCTACCGAATTACAATAATCAAATGTACCTTCCATATTAGTAACTTTAGATGTATTCCATTTACTTACATCAATTACTGAAAGAGCATTACAGAAACAGAACATATAATTAATTGATTTAGCATTACTCATATTCCATTTAGAAACATCTAATGTTTTTAATTTTTTACATTGATAGAATGCAAAACCAAAATTATTAATAGTAGAAACATCCCAATTTGATGAATTAATACTTTCTAACTCTCTACAATCATAGAAAGTATAATAAAGTGAAGTGGCCTTATTAAACTTCAAGTTAGATAAATCAATATTCTTTAACTTATAACATCCTTGGAACATATAAGTAAAATTAGTTACATTAGAAGTATCAAATAAAGATGATAATGCAATACTAGTAATATTAGTACAATATTGGAACATTGAAGCCATATTATCACAATACTTTGTATTCCATTTAGTTAAATCTAAACTTCCAAGTGATCTACAAGAGTTAAACATACATACAAAGTTATTAGCATTAGCAGTACTCCAATTACTTACATCTAAGTTAGTTAAACTAGAGTCTCCACAGAATGCATAACTAAAGTCACTTACTTTTGCTGTATTCCACTTACTTACATCAATAGTAGTCAACTTAGGACAAGCATCAAACATATAAGCTATCGTAGTAACATTTGATAAATTCCAATTAGCCAAATCAACTTTATTTAAATTATCACAATGGAAGAACACAAGATCCATCTTTACTACTTTAGATGTATCCCAACTACTCGCATCAATATAAGTTAAAGCATCACATCCATTGAATAAATTAGAGAATAATAATACATTTGATACATTCCAACCACCAGTATTTATACTAGTTAACTTTTTACAATTATAGAACATACTCTCTAAATGAGTAAATTTACCTTTATTATTATTAAAGTCTCCTAAATCTTGTAGATTTACAAACTCTTTAAACATTGATGAAGAATTCTTATTGTAATAAATTTCATCAGCTTCACTGTAATAATAAAGTACAGTACCTTCTACCCAAGCATAAATTGGAGTAACACTAGCTGAATCAGAAATAACAGTATCTTCACTCTTCTTAGTATCGCTTCTTTTAATAGTAGTAATACCTTTATCAACAAACATTGTATTAAACTCAGATCCACTAATTAATACACCATAAGGTTCTTTATTAGGATTGTTAGGATCATCGTCATCATATTCAATATCAACTTCAGTAAAATCAGTATCACCCATTATAATAAATGATCTACAACTACCTGCTTTACCTAAACTTTCTCTAGATATCTTATCAACAATTTCTTTATTAACATCTTTTACATTGTTCTTAACATTATTATCATATTTATAATTAACTATCATATAATCTTTACTATAAATAGATACATAAGTATCAAAGTTTTCACTACCTGAATTAAGTAAAACATAACCTTTATATTCACCATTCACAGGTAGACCTAAATCAGTTTCAATATCAAAAATATAACATCCATCTGAAGTACCAGGTGAGATAGATAGTTTCTCATATTGTAATGCAGTTTCTTTAACTACCTTATCAACATAAATAACAAAACTTTTCTTCTTTGCTGTACCCATAACACTTAATACACTAGGAACAGCAATTATAAGAATAATAGCAAGAATTACTATTACTGCTAGTAACTCTACTAAAGTAAAACCTTTTTCTTTTAATTTTTTATTTAATTTATAAAATATCCTATACATATAAACACATCCTATATATAAATAATACTACAAAATAAAGATAACATAAATAAAAAAAGAGAATAAATTATTTATTCTCTATAATTTTAACTGCTTCATCAAATGTATTATTAAAGTTTTTAAAATCTACATCTATCCAATTAACATCCATTTGATTTTTAAACCAAGTATATTGTCTCTTAGCATATTTTCTACTTCTTTGTTTAATTAAATCTAATGATTCTTCAAGAGTAATCTTACCATCAAAATAATCATATAATTCTTTATATCCAATACCTGTCATAATAGCTTTAGATCTTAAACCTTCATCATAGAAGTGTTTAACTTCTTCAAGAAGACCTTCTTCAACCATTTTATCTACTCTTAAATTAATTCTTTCATATAAAGTATCTCTATCAGTAGTTAAACCAATAAATACTGCTGGATATAAAAGTTCATCCTTATGAGTTTTAATATCATCTCTATTAAGAGCTCTTACTAATCTTTTTCTATTATTAACATGAATATCTAACTCAGGAAATTTTTTCTTAACTTCTTCGTATAATTCTTCATTACTTTTATCATCAAAAGTATCTATTTCACTTTCTTCATCAAACTCATAATTATATAAAGCGCTCTTAAGATATAAACCAGTACCACCAACAATAACTATATTTCTATCTTTAAATTCTTCTAGTTTTTCTCTTAAATCTCTTTGGTAATCATAAACAGTATACATATCTTTAGGATCAACTATATCAAATAAATAATGTGGAACTCCTTCTTTTTCCTCTTCAGTTGGTTTGGCAGTTCCAATATTTAAATATTTATACACTTGCATAGAATCAGCATTAAGAATGACTGCATCATATTTTTTAGCAAGCATAACACTTAATTTAGTTTTTCCCACACCTGTAGGTCCTACTATACAAATAATCTTTTTCATACTATCCCTCATTCATATTTTGTATTATAACCCAAAAACTTTATTTTTTTAATCTTTTTTGCTATAATAACATGCGTTAAAGGGGTGAAGACCAAATGAAAATACCAAATATAGTTATTTTAGATGAAAAAGATAAAAGACTTCATCAAAAATCAAAAGAAGTTACTTTTCCATTAGATAAAGAAACTAAAAAAATGATTGATGATGCTTTAACTTATTTAGAGTTAAGTCAAAATGAAGAAATCGCTGAAAAATATGATTTAAGACCTGGTATGGGATTATCATTCTGCCAAATAGGTATCATGAAAAGAATATTCGTAGTTTCTGAAGACTATGGAGATGGTACATTTGGAAGATACGTAGTAATTAATCCAGAAATGATTAGTCATTCAGAAGAAAGAATTTATGTTGGCGAAGGTGAAGGATGTCTAAGTATTAATAGACCAACAACAGGAATTGTACCTAGATATGCAAGAGCTACATTTAAAGCTTTCGATGAAAATGGTGATGAATATACTATTCGTGTTAGAGAAGATATTTCAATAGCCTTCCAACATGAGTTAGACCATTTAAATGGTATTCTATTTACAGATAGAATTGATAAAAAGAATCCATTTAAAGATAAAGACAAAATGAGAGAAATTTAATCAACAAAAAAAACACTTCAAATTTGAAGTGTTCTTTTTTTATCCTAATAATCTTTCGTCTAATTCATCAAATACTGAATAATTAATTTCTTCAGGAAGATTTGCTTCACTTGAATCAAATGCATTAGTCTTAGCATCCATCATTGCAGTTAAAGTAGCAACAATTTTTTCTTCTTCACTACTATTAGTTCCTACTAAAGCATAAGTAACTAATGTAGTTGTAGAATCTAATTCAGATGCTAACATGTAATAATTAAATCCACTTGGAACTTGAGATCCACCTAAAGCTAATACAGCCCAAGATCTACTTCCATAAGTTCCAGTAGCAGAATCTAAGATTTCAAATCCAGAAGATTGTAATTCAGATTCAATTGAACTATAGCTATTAATATATTTGTTATATGTAATAGCAGTTGGTTGGAATGTAAATATAACTTTTTCTGAAGTATTTACAAGTTGAGGATATGTTGAAGATCCTTTAGTATAAACTTCATATCCAGTAGGAACTGGTAAACTATACTTACCTACATTAACAGTTGTAGAACTTGATTTAACTGGAGTTGCTGAATTTGCATCTCTAGTAGTTCTTACTGCTGTAGTAGTTCCACCTTTAGTTGTAACTTCTCTTGAATCTTTATCAAATCCATTTTTAGTTGTACTTGTAGAAGTTGTAGTAGTATTAGTACCACTAGCAGGTCCTCTACCTCCTAAATTCATAATTACATAACATCCTACACCAATGATAGCAAATACAAGAACAAATACGATAATTAAAAATACATTGTTCTTTTTAGGTCCTGGAGTTTCAGGACTAATTAGATCTGGTTGAGAAACAGTTGGTTCACTAACTGGTGTTTCAGTTGGTTGAACACTTGGAGTAACTTCAGGAGTTGTAGCTTCAGCTGGAGCACTTTCAGCAGGAGCTGGAGTTTCAACTGGTGCTGGAGCCTCAACTGGAGTTGGTTCAACTGGTGCACTTTCTACAGGTGCAGGTGTTTCAACTGGAGTTTGGGTTTCAACTGGAGTTACAGGTTCAACAGGAGTTACAGGTTCAACAGGATTTGGATTAATTCCTAAATTATTATTTTCTTCATTCATCTTTCTATTCTCCTTATCTTATTTAATTTTACCACAAAT
Organism: uncultured Caryophanales bacterium; assembly: GCA_946410555.1. Lineage (GTDB taxonomy): Bacteria > Bacillota_I > Bacilli_A > RF39 > UBA660 > UBA6985. Next base: position 5,187 of record CAMKAT010000030.1, read on the forward strand.
ATTAATTATTTCTAGTATATGCTGATTGAATAAATACTTCATAACTATCATATTCAGGTGCATTCGAATCATAGAATCTAGCTTTACCAGTTTGACCCTTTTCAAGGTCAGCCATAATAGAATAATGATATCCTACTTCTTTTCCATCTTTTTTATAAATAATCGCAGGATAATAAGTAGCTTTACCATCAGTATCATTAGTATATGTAACATCTACTTCTGAAGAATAACCACTACTTACTTTTTCAGCTTTAAGTTTTGAAGTATCAACAGCTACTTGAGTAGTTCCACTTGTTTTTAATGAAGCTTTATAAGTAATATCAATTGAATCATATTCCTCATCAATGTTAGGATCAATAGTTACTACAAATTTTGAATTAGGTAGAATTAAACTAAATGAACCTAAATCAGAATCAATTCTTGTACCATCTTTAAAATAGTTTAAATATACTGTTCCACTAGTAAGTGAATCATTATTATTTTCAAATAACATTGATAAACGAGTTTTACTATAAGAACCAGTTGGTTTAATTAATCCCATATTAATATATTTAATATTATTAGTTCTTTCATTATCTTCTTCAGCTTTAACAGTAACACCACTAATATCTAAATCTTCAGCATAATTATTACCTTTAGTCTTTTCAGTTTCCTTAGTAGTTGTATCATTACTTAAAGTTTCACACTTACAATTATTTTTCTCTTTCATAGAATTAACATAAAGGAATGCAAATAATAGAGTTGTTATTATTAAAGTAATTAATGCAACATTTTTATAATACTCTATTCTCTTAACAGCTTTCTTCTTTATATCATCTACAACTGGAGTTGAAGTTTCTACTTGTGGTGTAGCAACTGTTTCTACACTTGGTGTAACCTCAGGTGCTAGAGCTGGTTCAGTTGTAACTTCTGGAGCTCTTACTTGTGGAGTTTCAGTAACTGGTTGTTCCACTACTGTTTCTCCACATAGATTACAAAACTTTGCTCCATCTGCTAATTCATTTCCACATTTAATACATTTCATTTTATTCACCAACCTTTATTAGATTACTAATATGACTATTACGATTCATATCAAATACAATAAATACACAATAGAACTCTCCATCATCTAATCCTGTATATCTTAAATCTATTTCATCATTAATATTATTAGTTTTAAAATCTTTAAGTTCTAGACCAGTCATTGTACCACTTGTCTCCCATTTATCTGATGGCATGAAGTTTCCATTTTCATCTAAGATTTTATAACGAAGTTTAAATACATCAATCGTAGTATAATCATTAATATTTCTAACGATACCATCATATCTTTGATCTCTAGAACCTGTGATTACTACATCACCAAACTTAGGTTTATTATTTTCATTAATAATAGTAATGTTTGCATTATCCATCTTACCATAATCTCCGGCATTCTTATTATAAAGAACACCATTATGGCTATCTACGAATTTACCACCCATTTTTCTACGATTTAAATGCATGTAGATATTATCACCATTCTCATCATAAACTTTAACTAAGCTATTACCAATCTTAGTTTTTATTTTACCATTTTCACTTTCATCTACATCATCTGAGACTAGTATAAGTTCATAGAAGTCAGGATTCTCACTATCTTTCTTAAATAAAACATAACGAGCACTAGAGTAATTACTCTTTTGATCTTCAGATAACTCTAAAGTAACTTCTTTAGTATCACTAACTGTTAAAGTACTATCCGTAAAACTAAATGTTTTATCTCCAGTACCATTTAATAAACTATTAAAGTTATTAATAAACTTTTTATAATCAGTCATGAAATCAAAAGTATCATATAACTTAACTAAATAATCTCTATATTTCTTTGCTCCTTTATAAGGAAAATATACAGATAAACCATGAGTATCATCTGGATCATTAGTATAGAAATAAACTACAGCTTCTTTAAATGCTCTTGTAAATGAAGAAGAATCAACAACTCCTAAATCATTTAACTTAAGCATTAAATCATACATATCTATAGTATCAAAGTATGTAGAATCATTACTTCCATTTGCTGCAAATTGAAGCATATTACTTCTGATCTTAGAAAGATTAGAATAATTCTTTTTAATATCAATCGAACTAATTGCAGTTTCAAACTCTTGAGTTAACTTTTCAACTTTAGAAAGATCAACAACTGCATAAGTAACTAAAAATTGATCAGGTGAATAACAAATATCATCTATATTTCTAATATAAGCATTTATAAATCTTTTACCTACTTCAATTCCACCTTCATTCGGAGGCATATTATTAATAAAGTAACCTAATACATTAGAATCACTTCTACCATAAGTAACTTCTTCAGAAGCAACTAAATATTCAGCATAATCTTTAAAAGTATTAGCATTTTCAATAGTACCATTTAAACAAGTTCTAAATGCAATTAATTCTAACTTATTATCTTTATTAAATGGACTGTTAGATAAAGCTTCTTTAAATCCTTTAAGACTTATAGTATTACCAGTAAAGTCATCTGAGATAGCTCCCGTAGTAGCTCCACCATGATTGAATAAAACTAAATCCATATGACCAGCTTTATAGTTATCATATCCATATTGAAGGAAAGAAGCTAAAGTAGATGGATCAGCCATATCTAATTGTTCATATGTTTCTATCTTTTCAAATCCATTACTAGTTAATTTATAAATAGCATTCTCATCATTCTTAACATAGTTATACCATTTTAAAGTACCACCAGTATAAACAAGAACTGTAGTCTTATTTAAATTAAGTGTACTTGGTTTAATAGCTTCTAGCTCTGCACTTGCAATTCCTGCATCACTTTCAAGATTAGTACCATCTAAGTAAATCATAATAGTTCTAGTAGACTCTTTACCATTAACAAAACCATTACCACTTACAAATACCGCAGCTACTAAAAGAAGAATTACAAGAACACTTAATAAACTTACTATTATTATCTTTTGATTCTTATTTAAATCTAAAGAAATATTCTTTTTATTATTAGTTACATTATTATTAACAACTGGAGTATTAACAACATTTAACTTAGTACCACAGTTACCACAAAATAATGAACCATCAGTATTTTGATTATTACAATTAGGACAAATCATTTCCTTGCCTCCCTATCATAATAATTTTATCATTTAATAAGATTAAATAATATAATTAAACATAAAAAAAGATATATAAAATATATCTTTATTGAACATTTAAATTAATAGATAAGTTTTTACCTTGATCACTATTATCTAATAGATCATATGAAACCCAAAATTTTATCTTTAATTCAATAGATTCATTCTTATCAAGAATACCTCTATAAATAGAACTATTATTATTACTCTTTAATAAACTTTCTACACCATCATCAATAGAATAATAAACTTTATCTAAACTAATCGTAGAATCATCATCTAATGATGATACATATACATTAAAAGGTTTCATAACTGATTCATTATTAGTAACAGTTACTTTCTTTTCTATTAACATAGAACTCTTTTTAGTATCTTTATATTTAACTTTTAATCCATTATCTAAGATTCTATTAGTATCATTATTAACAAATGCAAAAGACGAAGTTACACTTAATACTATTACTACTATTAAAGTAACTACAAAATAAATAGATTTTTCTCTAATATATTTATTAATACTCATTAACGACTCTTTTCATTACTAGAAATAGATATAGATTCATCTTTACTAACACCATCTAATTGAAGCCATATTCTTTTTGCTAAGAATTCACGAGTTTTCTCATTAGTAGTCATATTATATACTTCTAACTCATCCATAATAGTTCTAGCAAGAGAATTAGCAATAATCTCTCCACCATCACGAGTTAAATCATCAACCATATCTTCAACAGCAGCATTTAAATTAACACTAATTTCATCATCATTAGTAATCTCTGGATTATAAGCTGTATTTAATTCAGCAGCATATTCTTCAGGAACTCCTACCAATGTTAAATCTTGTCCTGCATAAATCATTCCGTTTTCTATATTATTATAATATTCAACTTCTCTTTTATAATGATCTTTCTCAGAAGCACTATCAGTATATTTATAGATAATACCATCTAAAGTATCTCCAGTTTTAACTTGATAATCTACGATAGTTCTAACTACTTCTTCTTTAACAGGTTGTACTACAACAGGCTCTCCAACTCCTACTAAAGGATCTTGTTTAGGAGCAGATGACATAGTTTTAAAAGCTTGAACTCCACCATATGAAACTGCAAAAATAGTTCCAGTTATAATCATAGTTGTAGCTATCATTTTAAAGTTCCATCTAACTGTTCCTTTATTATTACCATGATTCTTAATGTTAGTTTTTTTAAACTCATCATTAGTATAACTAATTCTACCTTTCATCATAGGCATGTATTGTAATACATCTTTCTTATCCATAATATCACCTATAGTAATTATAAACTAAAAAAAGCAAAATAAATCTATTTTGCTTCTTTCTTTACACTAATTAATTCACCAAATACATTAATTCCATCTACTTTAGTAATTTTAACATCTGCTAAAGCACCTTCAGGTACATCTGAATCAATATGAACTTTAATATAATTTGAAGTAAATCCAGTATTATTCTTTTCAACTAATACAGTAACTGTCTTTCCTAAATACTTATTATAATATTTATTTTCAAGCATATCAGATAGTCTTAACATCTTATCTACTCTATCTCTTTTATCACTATCTTTAACTTGTTTCATAATAGATGCTTTAGTTCCCTTTCTAATTGAATAAGGGAATGTATGTATCTTAGAAAAACCAATATTAACACATTCATCTAACATAGAGTTAAATATTTCATCAGTTTCTCCAGGAAAACCTACGATTAAGTCAGTAGTTATATTAACATCATCTCTTGCCTCTCTAAGTTCTTTAATCTTAGCTTTATATTCATCTAAAGTATATTTTCTATTCATACCTTTAAGTATTTCATCATTAGGACATTGAACAGGAACATGAATGTGAGAACAAATCTTTTTATTATTCTTAAATTCATTCATAAACTTTTCATTTAATTGAGTAATTTCAATACTAGAAATTCTTACTCTAAGTAAATTTTCATTCTTAGATATTTCATGAATAAGATCAGTTAAATCAAAGTTTTCACCTTCACCATAAGCTCCAGTATGAATACCAGTTAATACTACTTCTTTATATCCATTATTAGCTAAAGTATTTATTTCATTAACTGCTACATCAAATTCTTTACTTCTAACTCTTCCTCTAACAAATGGAATAATACAATATGAACAGAAATTATTACATCCATCTTGAATCTTAACAAATGCTCTTGTCTTACCATCCATTTCATTTATAGATGTACTTTCAAATTCACTATGTCTTACATCACTAAATAAACTAATCTTTTCATGATTCTTTTGATATTCTTCTACTAAAGAGAAGATCTTAGTTTTACCATCAGTACCAAGTAGAATATCTACTCCAAGATCAAAAAGAGAATCTTTATGATGTTGTGAAGAACAACCACAAACAACTAAACAAGCTTTTTCATTCTTTCTTGCTTGTCTAATTATTTTTCTAGACTTAGCATCAGCTTGATTAGTTACAGTACAAGTATTAACAACTATTACATCAGCATCATTAGTATCACTAACTACTTCATAACCATGATTCTTAAAATCTTCTTCAATACATTCTGATTCATAAGCATTTACTTTACAACCTAAAGTCTTAATACAAATTTTCATGAGATTTCTCCTTTCAAACATGAGTATTTTATCATAAAAAAAAGTAAAAATAAAATTTTTACCTTTACATTAAATCTTTTTGTAATTGTTTTAAAGCAGTAAGGAAAGCTTCTTCTTTATCATAATTTAAAAGTTTAACTTTATTATGCTCTTGAGGAGCTTCAATTTGACCAGTTATTTTATCTAAATCTATTCTTTTAACTGAAACATCACTAACTGGTTTATAAGATTCATCATATGCATATCCTGAATCTTGAGTCTTAACAAGTTCATCATAACTAATAATAGCATTATCTTCTTGCTCTTTCTCATAACTTGTTAATTCAATATTAACAGGTTTATAATCAGATTCGATATTTTTACTAATCTTTTCTAAATCTTCCATGTCTCTGTTAGCCTTACTCACTGTCTCCATATATTTCTCCTTAATATTTAATTTACTAAGTAAATATATAGCAAAGATTAGAACAAAAATAATAGAAATTATATAGATAATATCAGTATAATTCATATCATCACTCTTCTTTGCGATATATTATAATACACATTTATATAAAAAACAAAAATATTGTTGCAATCGTATTAACTATCATGTGAGGTACAATCGTATAAAATATATTTTTATATTTTAAATACATTAAAGCAAAGTATCCACCCATAGCTATATATGATATAGAATATATTGCTTCTTTAATATCTACACTTATATTTAAATAACTTAAATAAACCACAATAGATACACTCACTAATGATAAAACGGTAATAATACAAGTCGTAGTAAACAACTTACTCTTATTAAGACTAAAAATATAGTCTATTAGTAAACCAATCAAAGGTAACATAGTTAAGATAAAAATTGAATCTACGACATGTATAATACCAAAGATTAATCCACTAAACACGGCGAAAACCTTTTTATTCTTTATTCCCTTTTCAAGTCCTAACCTCATTATCACTTCTTCATAGAAAGGACCAATTAATACTATTCCCATCGCCATAAGAATAGGTGCACGTAATAAATACTTTTGAACTAAATTATTATTATCAGATCCTGTTAAGTTAACATTTACTATGTCAGCAAGTCCATTCATAATAATTGATGCACTTATATTAACAACTAAAACACAAATATAAATCTTAACTATTTCACTAAAAACCTTCTTTGTCTTAACAAACTCTTTAAAATCTTTAATAACTTCTTTTCTATAAACAATGAAAGAGACTAAAAAAATTAAAGATTCACATAAGACATTAATAATAACTTTAGATAAAGTACTATCAGTATTCATTCCAAGAAATTTCCAAATTAAACTTATGGGGATTCCAATGAACATCCATAAGTAAAATAAACCAACAAACTTATATTTATCTTTCATTATAAGATGTAACTTAAAAGAAGTCCTCCACATAAGTTGTATAGAATAAATGTAATAAAGCATGTATAAATATTACCTGTGGATTTATAAAGGTAAGTAAGTGCTATTACATTTACCACTGGAATAGTCAAACTTAAACATGAGCTTAAACTAATACTCATAGTAAACATTAAGAATGCACCGTAAGCAAGTCCCGCAATAAGCATACCTAAATATTCTTTAGAAATAATATTTGAAATTCCTAAAACAAATATTGAACATATTAAGCAAGGTTTTATGATACAGTTAATGATCATTGAAAGTGCACGCTCCAATGTCATCGTTTGAGCAAAGTAGTTAATAAAACCACTTGAGTCATTAATATTAAAACTTAATAATACTTTCTTTAATATTAATGTAAATACAACCATTACTATAAATGTAACTAATGAAATAATTGAGCTAGATAAAAGTGATTTGTTGAATCTGCTTTTACCAGCAAAAATATCTCCATGATAGATAACTACAACAATTATTAATTCTATTAAATACTTAATAAAATAAACAACATCTTTAGTACTACCAGTTGCATTTATTTTTAGCTTCGCAATAATCGTTGGATAAAACATCTCAAGTAATATTACTACAGCTAATGCAAGAATAAATTGTATAATTCCTCTTAGTGCTCCACTTTTCATATCCTCACCTATTATAAGTATATAAGTTTACAGTCTAGTCTTCAATTCAAACATGTAAATAGACACTTGTATTTACGTAAGATATACATATACAATTACATATTAATTTACAAATAAAAAAGACTATTATTTTTTAATAGTCTTATATTTATTTAACCTTTTTATACCGTCTAAGAACTCTCTAGGAGTTTCTTCATCTAATAAAAGATTCATTTTATATAAATAAGAATCTATGTTCTCATTATAGAATAATTTATGAACATATTGTCTATCATATAAATCCTTAATTCCATATTCATCACACCAAAGATCGCTTAAATAGGAGTTCATTTCATTTAGGTTTCTTTCAAATGCATAATTATCTAATTCAAAGTAATCAGGGTCTATTATTACTAGATTATCTTTACCAACAATACAATTTTTAGAATGAGGATCTACGATAGCAATTCCAGATTGATTTAAATATTGAACAAATCTAACTAATTCTCCCATAGAACGTAAAGTATAACCCATAGGTAAATCAATCATTTTAGTATCTTGACGTTCAATATAGTCATAACTATAACCATCAATTACTTCACAATTATCATTTTCAACATATACTCCATTTTTATATGAAAATGTTTTGTCTAAATTCATAAAAGCTTTAAAATTAGTATCCTTTAAAAAATCAAATACTTCTTTATCTAATCTTGAAGGATAATTATATTCAGGATTATAGAATAATTTATATATTTTATTATTTTTATTATATAAATCAGATATTGAAGGATCAGGTATTAATTCATCTTTCTTCAAAGTGACAATTTGCCCATTTTCCTTAATTTTCATAATATACCCCCTCTTTATAGGTCTATATTATACTAAAAATAGAAAAAAGAAGCAAATCTGCTTCTTCTTTA
>CAMKAT010000031.1 GCA_946410555.1 uncultured Caryophanales bacterium
GATTGTCCAGCTGATTATCCAATTCAACCAAAGAGACATACAATGGAATTCTTAAGAAGCCAAGCTTACTTAAGACCTAGAACTAAAACTTTCCAAGCTGTATTTAAAATAAGATCTGTTGCTGCTCAAGCAATTCACACTTATTTCCAAGAACATAACTATGTATATGTTCATACACCATTATTTACTACAGCAGATTGTGAAGGTTCAGATCAAATGTTTAAAGTAACTACTTTAAATATGAATGATGTTCCTATGGTAGATGGTAAATGTGATTTCTCACAAGATTTATTTGGAAAACAAACATATATAACTGGATCAGGACAATTACATGGTGAAACATTCGCTATGGCATTTAAAAAGATTTATACTTTTGGTCCTACATTTAGAACTGAAAACTCAAATACTAAGACTCATGCAAATGAGTTCTGGATGATTGAACCAGAAATGGCATTTACTCATTTAGATGATTTAATGAAAGTTGAAGAAGAAATGCTTAAATTTATCGTTAAAGATGTTATGGATAAATGTAGTGATGAATTAAAGTTCTTAGATCAATTTGTATCTAAAGGATTAATTGAAAAATTAGATAAAGTTGTTAATAGTGATTTTGTTAAGATTACTCATCATGATGCAATTAAATTATTACTTGAATCTGGAGAAAAATGGGAATTCACTCCTTCATATGATGATGATATTGCTAAAGAACATGAAAAATGGATTACTGAACATTTTGGAGCACCAGTATTCATTTATAATTGGCCAAAAGATATTAAAGCTTGGTACATGAAGTTAAATGATGATGGTGAAACTGTTGCTGCAGTAGACCTTGAAGTACCTGGTTCTGGTGAACTTATTGGTGGTTCTGAAAGAGAAGTAGATATTGATAATCTTGAAGAATTAATTAAGAAACATGGTGTTGATAGAAGCCAAATTGAATGGTATGTTAACTTAAGAAAATTTGGTGGATGTTATCATTCAGGATTTGGTATGGGATTTGAAAGACTTATTATGTACTTAACTGGTATTGAAAATATCAGAGATGTAATTCCTTATCCTAGAACACCAGGTTCTTGTGAATATTAGAAAGGGGTAATTAAATGGAATTTAATAGTGAAACTATAGATAAGTTAGCTAATCTATTAATGATTGGTCTTACTCCTGAGGAAAATAAAATGGTTTTAGATGAATTTGAAATCATTGATAGAAATATTGATAAGATTAATAAAATTGATGGAGTTAGTGATGCAGAACCTATGTGTTATGCATTAGATACATACGTTACTGAATTAAGAGAAGATGAAGTAGAAGAATCTCCATCAATTGATGAATTACTAGCTAACTGTGATCAAAAAGATGGTAGAGAAGTAGAAGTACCAAAGGTGGTGGAGTAATATGATAGAGCATACAATTAAAGAATTACATGAAGAGTTAAAGTCTGGAAATGTTACTTCTGAAGAGTTAGTAAAAGAGTCTTTAGAAAAATCACATGAAGTACAAGAAAAGTGTAATGCTTTTGTTACTATCATGGATGATGCTAAAGGAGTAGAAGTAACTGATGATTTACTTTCAGGTATTCCTTTTGGTATTAAAGATAATTATTCTACTAAAGGAATACTTTCTACTGGATCATCAAATACTTTAAAGGATTATGTTCCTTTCTTTACTGCTACTGCAATTGAGAATTTAATGAAACATGGATGTGTTCCAGTTAATAAAACAGCTATGGATGAATTTGGTATGGGTGGAACTGGTACTACTGGTCACACTGGTATTCAAAGAAATCCTTGGGATACTACAAGAATGTGTGCTGGATCATCTTCTGGTAGTGCTGCAGCTGTAGCAGCTGGTGTTTATCCATTTGCTACAGGTTCAGATACTGGAGATTCTATTAGAAAACCTGCTGCATTCTGTGGTATCGTTGGATATAAACCTACTTATGGAATGATTTCTAGATATGGATTATTTCCATTTGCTTCTTCATTAGATACTTGTGGTGTTTTAACAAGATCAGTTGAAGATGCCGCAATCGTTGTAGACGCAATGAAGGGTAAAGATCCTAAAGATATGACTTCTTGGGATTCATCAAATATTCATTTATATGATGATTTAAAGAGTGATTTATCTGGTAAGAAGTTATTCTATATTAAAGAATTTTTAGATAAAGAAAACTACTCATCAATGGATGATGAAATGAGTAAACATTTTGATAATTTTATGGAAAAAGTAGAGTTAATGAGAAGCTTAGGAGCTACTGTTGATGAAGTTTCTATTGATCAAAATTTACTTAATGCTATACCTTCAATTTATCAAGTTATTTCATGTGCTGAAGCTACATCTAATATGTCTAACTTAACAGGATTTAGTTTTGGTCCAAGAGGTGAAGGTAATAACTATATTGAACAAATGACTGATCATAGAACTAAAGGTTTCTCTTCATTAATTAAAAGAAGATTTATTATTGGTTCTTATGTATTACAAGCAGTTAACCAAGATAGATATTTTAAGAATGCTCAAAAAGCAAGAAGATTACTTGTAGATAAATTCTTAGAATTATTTAAGAGTTATGATGCACTTGTTATGCCTGTTTCAAGTGGTGTAGCTAAGAAGTTTGATGCTGAAAAAGATATTATTTCTGAAGATGATAGAAGTGCATTAGAAGATCACTTACAAATTGGAAACTTTGGTGGATTCCCATCAATTACTATTCCAGATGGTTTTGTAAATGGACTTCCTGTTGGAATTAACTTTACTACTAACAGATATGAAGATCAAAAGGTACTTAATATTGCTTATGCCTTAGAGTCACATATGGAATATAAAAACCAAATAGCTAAGGAGGTTAAGTAATATGGGAAAATATTATGTAACTATTGGACTTGAAATGCACTGTGAAGTATCTCGTACTAATACAAAAGCATTTTCAAGTGGTAGAAATGAATATACTGAAGAACCTAACTGTAATGTAAGTCCAGTTGATATGGCTTTTCCTGGAATCTTACCAGTTGTTAATAAAGAAGCAGTTAGAATGTCTATTATGATGTCTCAAATTCTACATTCAAGAATACCTGAATTTATGTATTTTGAACGTAAGAACTATTATTATCCAGATCTTCCAAAAGGATATCAAATAACTCAAAACCCACCTGAAGAATGTGTTGGTAATGGAGGATATATTGATATTGAAAGAGAAGATGGTTCTACATTTAGAGTAGATATCGATAATCTTCACTTAGAAGAAGATGCTGCTCAAAGTACACACCTTTATGACACTACTACTATTAACTATAATAGAGCAGGTGTTCCACTTTTAGAGTTAGTTACAACACCATGCTTACATTCAGCAGATGATGCTATTACATATCTTGAATATATTAGATCAATATATCAATATGCAGGTATTAGTGATGCTGATAGTAAAAAAGGTCAAATAAGATGTGACGTTAATATTTCTATTAGTGATGATGAAAATACTTTAGGAACTAAAGTAGAAATTAAGAATGTTAACTCTTTCTCATCAGTTAGAGATGCTATCAATTATGAAATTGAAAGACAATCTCAATTAAAAGATGAAGGAAGATATGACGAGGTAGAACAAGAAACAAGAAGATGGGATGAATCAAGTATGTCTACTGTTAGAATGCGTTCTAAAGTAGATGCTATAGATTATAAATATTTTGTTGAACCAAATATTCCTAGATTTAAAATCGAAGAATCTTGGGTTGAAGAAATTAAAAAATCTATTCCTGAACTTCCATATGAAAGAAAAGCAAAATATGTTTCTGAATTTGGTATCACTGAATATGATGCTAGAATTATTATTAAAGATATTGAATATGCTAAATACTTTGAAGAATGTGTAAGATTAGGTGCTGATGCTAAATCTGCAGCTAACTGGTTCTCATCACAAGTGTTAGGATATATCTATAAAAAAGATATCGCTATAACTGAAACATTTATGACACCAGAAAGACTTGCTTTCATTATTAAAAATATTAATGAAGGTACTATTTCTTCTAAACAAGGTAAAGAATTATTTAATTTAGTTCTTGAAAGAGAAGAAGAACCTTCTAAGATAATGGAAACTGAAGGAATGAAACAAATGTCAGATGATTCAGTACTTCTAGATATTATTACTAAAATCTTAGATAATAGTCCTTCTCAAATTGAAGCTTATAAAAATGGTAAAACAAATTTATTAGGATTCTTTGTAGGACAAGTTATGAAAGAAACTAGGGGAACTGCAAACCCTGGATTAGTTAATAAATTATTAATGGAAGAGATTAATAAAAGATAATTATGTTTTATGTTAATTGTGTCGACGTTGTCGACACTTTTTTTATCACTAGATATATTTAAAATATAAAATTACTATGATAAAATTTTATATATAGAATAGAGGGTTAATTATGAATAATAAGATATATTTTATTATTGCTTTATTAATGATTATTTTTCCTATGAATGTATTTGCATTTGATTTTACTTGTGATTCAGGTACATATAGTAATGGCGATAAATTTAACTGTTTGATAAGTGGCTTAGAAAGCAATAAAACTTATGAAGTTGTATCTGGTGATATAACTGTTCCTGATGTTTTAAGTTGCTCTATAAATAAACAAAATGCAGGACTTAAAGGTACTAGTAGTGGAAGAAGTTTTAACTTCAGTGGTACTGTTCAAGACAGTACGGTTTTAAATGTTGAATGTAGTGTTAATAGAGAAATCAGTGAAGCTATGACTGTTCAATTAACAATTGATAATTTTACTACAAAAGTAGATGGTACAGAGTCTAAAGAAAAACTTAGAAGTTCTCTAATTAAAGTTGGTAAAAAAGAAGTAAGTACTACAACTACAACTAAAAAAAGAGATATAGAAAATGGAAATTCACTTTTAAAAAGTGTAACTTCTGATGCTGAATTTACTTTCTCTAAATATATTACTGAATATAATATTCAAGTTTTATATTCTGTTAAAGAAGTTAACTTTTCTTATGAAAAGAATTTAAGTAGTTCTAAAGTTACTTTAGCTTCAAGTAATAAAGTTACTATGAGTAATAATACTGTTAATCTTCAACTTGAAGATGTTGGTAAATACTCATTTGATTTAATTGTTAAATCTGATGATGGTGGAGAAACTGTTTATACATTTAATGTAGAAAGATTAGAAAAAGGTGAAGGTCTTTATGATAAAACTAAAGATGCTACTTTATCTAATTTAAGTTTAAGTAATTATTCTATTAATTTTGATCCTAAGGTAGTTAATTATAGTATTAAAGTTGATAGTAGTGTTGATTCAATTACTGTTAATGCAACACCAACAGTAGATGGTGCTTCAGTAGTAGTTAAAAATAATACTAATATTAAAAATGGTACTCAAATAATTGTAAGTGTTACTGCTTTAGATAAGAATACTAAGATTGATTATGTTATTACTGTAAAGAAGAGTTTAGATTATGGTTTAGCAATTAATAGTGGTATTATTGGTGGTGGTGCTTTACTTATTCTTATTATGATATTTAGTTTAATAAAGGTTCTTAATAAGAAGAATAAAGATGATCCAATTTATAAATATAAAATGAAACAAAAAGGAAATGTAAATAATAATACTAATAATCAAAGTAACTAATTCTAGTTACTTTTTTTGTGTTATTATATTCATATAAAAGTATATGGGTGGTTAGGATGAAAAAAGAAATATCATGTGGTACTATTACATTTTATAAAGATAAAATTTTATTAATTAAACAAAACAAAGGTTATGTAGGTTTTCCTAAAGGACATATGGAAGAGGGGGAAACTGAAGAAGAAACTGCAGTAAGAGAAACAAAAGAAGAAACTAATATAGATGTTAGAGTTCATAAGGATAAAAAATATTATATTAATTATGTAATTAATGGAAAAATTAATAAAGATGTAATTTTCTTTTTAGCTGAACCAATTAGTTTTGAAATAAAAAAACAAGATAGTGAAGTAGAAAAAACTATGTGGGTAGATAAATCACTTGTATTTGAATACTTATCTTATGATGATACTAAAGAAATATTTTTAGAAGCTCTGTATGATATAGAACATTTGACTAAAGGTAATTAAACAATGTATAATAGTTTGCATATTTAGGGAGTTATTATGAAATATTATTTAGGAAGATTTATAGATAAAAAATATGAACCAATAGATTGTATTAAAACTACAGATGAAAAAGATAAAGAAACAGATATTTTAACTGTAATGAATTTTACATCTAAGTTTTTTGATGAAGAAGAATTAAGAAGATATTTAGTTAATGAAAATTTAATTAATGGAGAAGAACCTTTAGCTTATGTTTCTAAAAAGAAAAATGAATATACTAAAATAAAAAATGGAGATGCATTAACTTTTAGTTATGCTAAAGAATATAATACAGGTAGTGGTTTATATAATACATTAAGAAAAGAAAAATTTAATTTAGAGTTATTTAAATTTATAACTAAAACGACTTTAGAAAAGTATCAAAATGTTAAAAATCATCTTGCTATAAGGGATAATGTATTAGCTTTATATAATGAAGTTCGTTATGCAAATGAAATTGGCATTGATAAATATCAAGAAACTACTGATAAAAGAAAATTAGATGGGTTAATTTTAAACTTTTTAAAATCTTTATATGGTGTTTATGATAAAGATAAAAAGAAATATAAAGTTACTAATAATAAATTAGATGTTGATAAAAGAAAATTGGCAGATTTAATACTACTTTTAAACTGTTATTATAATGAAATAATTAGAGAATCTTTTTATATGTATGAAGAAGAAAATAATCAAGAACATAAAGATACATATGAAGAAATTGAGGGTTATGATAAAGAAGAATTTTTAACAGATGAAGACTTTGAAAGTCATGGAATGAATCCTCAAGATTATAAGAGATTAATTCGTAATTAAAGTTCAAGAAATTGAACTTTTTTAATTGAAAAAATAATTAAAAAACACTTGTTTTTACTATAAAAAATTATTCCTTTATAGTATAATTAATTATGATAGAGGGATAGTTAAAGTGAGTAAAGTTTTTAATAGAAAAAATATTTTATTTTTACTTATTTTAATAGTTATAACAACTATTATTTTTTCATGTTTTAATACTCAAAAAACTACTTCACTTTTATCTTTTATAACTAAGAGTGAAGAGAGTGAAGTTAATACTTCAGTAGAACTTGAAACTTTAACTATTTCCGGTTTTGAACCTCAATATTCTTTTGATTCTAAAGTTAATTCTTATGATATAGAAATTTTTGATAATACTTATTTTTTAAATATTAGAGCTGTACCTAAAAGTGAAAGTGCTACTGTTGAAGTTTTAGATAATATTTATTTTGGAACTAGTAGTGGTACAGTTACTGTTAAAGTTACAAATTATGGAGAAACTAATTCATATTTAATTAATTGGACTAAGTTTAATCAACCTTCTTCTGATTTAGTTTATAATTATAGTTTTACAAGTAGTGTTCAAGAGTTTGAAGCAACTTATTATGGAAAATATAAATTAGAAGTGTGGGGAGCTCAAGGTGGAGATAATACTAGAGCTAATGCACTTGGTGGAAAAGGTGGTTATGCTACTGGATATTATAAATTTAATAAAAACCAAAAAGCTTATGTTTATGTAGGAGGAGCTGGAATAACTACTAGTGGTTTAGGTTCTTTCTATGGAGGTTATAATGGTGGTGGTGGATCTAAAAATGATTCCATTGAATCTACTAATGACTCTTATAATGGAACTGGTGGAGGAGCCACTGATATTTCTTTAGTTTATTCAGACGTTACTAAAAATTCTAGTTCTTTAAGATTTGAAAGAACTCAAGATTCTTATAATGGAAGAATTATTGTTGCTGGTGGAGGAGCTGGTGGTGGTGACCTTTATCATATTAAATCTGTTCCTGGTGGATATGGTGGAGGTTTAACTGGTGGTGGTGCTAGACCGGGTACTCAAAGTGGTACTAATAACTTATCTTTATACAATAGAGTTGCTTCTCCTGGTTTAGGATTAGGTGGTTCTGGTTATTCTTATCGTGGATATGCATGTGTTACTGGTGGAGGAGCTGGTTACTATGGTGGTGATTATGCTCGTGCTAATGGAAATGCAGAGAATACAACTTCTGCTGGTGGAGGTTCTAGTTATATAGGTGGTATAACTGATGGATCTACGATTGCAGGTAATGCATCAATGCCTAGTCCTACATCTGAAAGTAATGAGACAGGTCATTCTGGAAATGGTTATGCTCGTATTACTTATGTAAAAAATATTTCAAATTATAATTATTTAGATTTAATTACTTTTGATAATGGTACTTTAAGTTCTAGTTTAAATAAAAATAATACTGAATACACTATTAACTTAGATTCATATGCACATAGTATTACTGTTACAACTGCTGTTTCTAATAATGAAAATGCAACTATTACTGGAATAAAGACATATAGCGATTTACCTTTGAATCCCGAACCTATTTATGTAAGTGTAACTAGCGAAGGTGGAGACACTAGAATTTATACATTTAGATTTAATAGAAATAGTATCGGTGAACATTCTTCTAAAATTTATAATATTAAAAGTATTTTAAATAGTGAAACTATAGAATGTTTAAGAGGTGTTTATTCTTATCCAGTTACTGTTTACTCACATCAATTATATTTAGATTTTGAAATAGAATTATATGATAGTGAAGCTACTTATGAAATAAAAGATAATTTCTTTGAAAATGAATCTGGAACAATCACTATTGTTGTTAGTGCTCCAGATGTTAGTGACTCAACTTATTATTTAAATTATACAAAGATACAACAACCAATTGAACCGACTGATTTTGATTATACTGGTAATATTCAAAGTTATACTGCCCCTTATAGTGGATACTATAAACTTGAAACTTGGGGAGCACAAGGTGGTACTATTAAACCATATTCTGGAAGTACTGTATTTAATGGTGGTTATGGTGGTTACTCAAGAGGAGTTGTTTATTTAGAAAAAGATGAAGTTGTTTATGTTGTAGTTGGTGGAGCTGGAACTTTCATGCAAGGTTGTTCTTCTGGTTTAGCTGCTAAAGGAGGATACAATGGTGGTGGTAATAGTACTTGGGGTGACTGTTACGGTAATATTTCTGAATCTTATGGTTCTGGTGGTGGAGCCACTCATATTTCTAAAACAGCTGCATTATTAAAGAACTTATCTAGTGTTAAAGGAACATATTCAGAAGAATCGTTAACATATAAATCTGATGATATTTTAATTGTTGCTGGAGGTGGCGGTGGTGCTGCTTACTACAACAATAGTAATCAATATGTATCTCATGGACATGGTGGACATGCTGGAGGTTATAAAGGATCAGCTTCAACTGATATTTATAGAGTTGGAGGTGGAAGTGCTTACTATGGTTATGGTGGTACTCAAACTGCTGGTGGTACTGGTTCTGCAACTGGTTCGTTTGGACAAGGTGGACAAACTACAAGTGGAAGTACTCAATACGATGGTGGTGGCGGAGCTGGATTCTTCGGAGGAGCTGCTGGTGGTTATGCTGGTGGTGGTGGATCTAGTTATATAGGTTCTTCAAAATTAGTATCAATAAGAAATGTTGAAAAAGCTATGTACTGTTTCAATTGTGAAACTACTGATAAAACTGCAGATATTAGAACTTATAGTAATACTAATGTAAGTAGCTTAGCGGTTGAAGAATATAGTAAGATGGGTAATGGTTATGCAAGAATTACTTCACTTGGAGTTCCTTCAAATAATAATTTCTTATCTAAATTAAATTCTAATACTGGTTATTTTGATAAAGATTTTAAATCATCTATAAGTGAATATACTTTATATGTTGATCTTTATACTCATAGTGTTGAATTAAGTGGTAACTTAAGTGATGCTAATTTTGCAACTGTAGATGGCTTTAAAGAATATCAATTATCAGTTAAACCGGATCCAATAATTATTACAGTAACAGCAGAAAATGGTTCAGTTAGAACATATACAATTCATGTTGAAAGAACTGGAATGATTAATGGACATAGTTCCAAGTTATATCAAATCAATAATGTTACAAATGAACAAATAATAGATTGTGAAAAAGATATTTATAACTATGAAGGATTAATAGTATTTAGCCATCAAATTGCTCTTGAATTAGAAATGTTACCATTTGATGAAGAAGCAACTTGGAAAATTAGAGGTAATGAACTTATTCTAAATGATGGTACTATTACAATAACAGTTAGTGCCCCAGGAGTAGAAGACAGTGTTTATACTTTACCATTTACTTTAATACCTGCAGAAAGTGAAACTATTTTATTCCCATATAAAAATCAAGATCAAGCTTATGAAATAACAAAACCTGGTCTATATAAATTAGAAGTATGGGGAGCTGAAGGTGGATTTACTAGTGCAGGTGGAATTAGTTATTCAAGTAATAAAGGTTTTGGTGGTTATTCTTACGGTACCTATGTAGGTAAGAGAGGAACTACACTTCACATCAATACTGGAGGAACTGGTGTATGCGGTACTTCAGGTAATGGAGTTCTTAAAGGTGGATACAATGGTGGAGGTTATAGTATCTCTGGTAGTAGTACTGGAAACCCAGGATGTTCTGGAGGAGGAGCCACTCACATTGCTACTGAAGAAGGAGAATTATATACCTTAGAAAATAATAAAGAATCTGTTCTTATCGTTGCCGGTGGCGGAGGTGGAGTTGGACCTGATGATGATAGAGCTGGAGCTGGTGGTGGTTCTACTGCCGGTAATGGTGAAGGTACAGCTGCATGTAATGGTCATGGTGCAACACAAAGCGGTTTAAGAAATGATTCTAACTGTTCTACTAATAGTCCTGTATGTTTTGGTAGAGGAGTTTCTACTTCACTTCGTGGAGGAGGTGGAGGCGGAGGCTGGTATGGTGGTGATACTGGTGCTTCCGATAATTCTAGTGCTTATAATAAAACTACTCAAAGTTGTACACCATTTGCTTCATTTAATACATTCGGATATAATGAATGGTCCGGCGGAGGCGGCGGAGGTTCAGGATATTTAAATAAAGAAGAATTAACTGATTATGGTTTCTATTGTTATACTGGTTGTAGTGGAGAAAATACAACTGTAACAGTTAATAAAGGATCTCATATTGAAAAATATGCAAACCAAGGAAATGGTTATGCAAAAATTACGTATACTCCAATAAGTGCTAATAATTACTTAAAGAGTTTAACAAGTGATGTTGGTACTTGGGAAGAAGAATTTGATCCAGTTGATACTCAATATCAAATTAATGTTTCTTTATATACTCAATCAATTACAATTGATGGGGAAGTATATGATGAACATGCTACTGCAATTGGTTTTGATGAATATAATTTGGAAATTGGTTATAACTATATAACTATTGAAGTAACCTCACAAACTGGGGAAGTTAAGAATTACTATATAACTGTATTAAGAGAAAATTTAAAAGGTAAACATTCAGCTGAATTAATGAAAATCATTAATACAAAGAATGAAGAAACTATTAGATGTGTATATCAAAAATATGATTATGATTTAACTGTTTATTCTTATCAAACTTCTATTAATTTAGATATTGTTCCATATGACCCTGAAGCCACATGGACTATTCAAGGTCATGAATTAATTCTAGAAGATGGAGTTATTACAATCGAGGTATCTGCACCTGGTGGATTAAAGACTACTTATTATTTAGCTTTTGAAAGAGAAGAAGTTACAAATGAACCAATTGATTTTACATATACTGGTTCATATCAAATTTTCGTTGCTCCATATTCAGCTGTATATAATATTGAATTATGGGGAGCACAAGGTGGTTCTGTTTCATTTAATCCAAGCTACTTACACGGTGGTTATGGTGGATATACTAAAGGTGAAATATCATTGAAAAAAGGCGATACATTCTATGTTTATGTAGGTGGAGCTGGACATGATTACATTTCAGTTGCTAATAATGATGGTGGTTGGAATGGTGGAGGTTATATTCACTATGGTTCAGGTAACGGTGGAGATAATACATGTTCCGGAGGAGGAGCTACTGATGTAAGAGTTCTTTCTGGTGATTGGGATAATGCAGATTCACTTCGTAGTAGAATTATGGTTGCCGGAGCCGGAGGAGGAGCTAGTAATAATGCTAGTGGTTCTATTGAATCTAGATGGCATTCAGATGGTGGTTCTGGTGGTGGATTAATTGGTAATATTAGAACTATTACTGGTACATCTTCAGTTAATTATTACGGTGAAGGTGGAACACAAACTTCCGGTGGACAAATAAATCATCAATATAAAGTCGACGCTAGTAGACCAGATGGTGGTGTTGGTGGCTTTGGATATGGAGGATATGGTGCATCAGCTGATGAAGGATCCGGAGGAGGATCTGGATGGTATGGAGGATCTGGAATGAACACCGATGGTGGTGGAGGTGGAGGATCTTCATATATTTCCGGACATACTGGATGCGTAGCAGTTGTAGCAAAAGGATCTTCAAAAGCTAAAGATGATTGTACTACCGGTTCAGATGATATCGAATGTAGTATTTCTCCATATGAATATACATTTACTAATACTGTCATGATTGATGGTAATGGTTATAATTGGACTAATACAAAAGGAAGTCTTTCATCAATGCCAAATCCTAGTGGTGGCTCTTATAGTAGTGGTACTGGTCGTCAAGGAAATGGTTATGCAAGATTCTCTTATGAAGAATTACTTTCTGATAATAATTATTTAAGATATATTGAAACATCTGCAGATGATATGGACCCTGAGTTTGATACATTAACTTATGAATATACAATCAACGTTGATGCATATACATATGAAATTCAAATTGAAGCTGAAGCTTATGAAGCAAGAGCAAGTGTAACAGGTACTGGAAAACATCATTTAAGTTTAGGAGTAAATGAAATACCTTTAACTGTTACTGCACCAGATGGTTCTTTAAGAGTTTATATGGTAAAAGTAATTAGAAATGGTCTTGGTTATCCTTCAAGTGAATTAATGCAATATAACATTGACGATGCTATTTATGAAGTAGGTCAAGGAGAAACAGAATTTGATATTAATATTTTATCTGGTGTTTATTCACTTAATATCGAAGGTATTCCTTTTGATAGTGATGCAACGGTTACTTATACAGGTTTTGGTTATATTAAAACAAGTAAAACTTGTTATATAACTGTTACAAATCCTAAAGCTAATCCTTCTCAAACTGTTTATAAGTTTAATATTATTAAGGGTGACTTAAGTGGATCTGAAGAATTTGATTATACTGGTACTGTTCAATTATTTGATGTTGAATATACTGGATATTATCAAATTGAAGCTTGGGGAGCTCAAGGTGGTAATGCTAATGGATATGCTGGTGGTTATGGTGCATATTCAACTGGTATTGCACATTTAAGACAAGGTGAACAAGTTTATGTTTATGTTGGTGGCCAAGGTAAGTCTAACGTTTCACAAAAGATAGTCTATAGTGATTACAACTGGACATGGTGTGCTAGAGAAGGTGGAACATGTAATGCTCCAGCTGGTGCTTTAATTGCTTATGGTGAAAGATCAACATTTGTTTATAGACAACTTGGTGATACACAAACATCTATTAGTTGTTCTAATGGAGTGTTTGGAGATCCACTTGGTGGTGTTGTTAAAAAATGTATGTACACTACTGATAAAATTAAATCTAATAGTGGTGAATCAACTGGAGGATTTAATGGTGGTGGAGATGCAAATCCATCAACAACTTATGCAGGAGCAGGTGGAGGAGCTTCACATGTTTCTACAGAACCTGGATTATTAAAAGATTTAT
>CAMKAT010000032.1 GCA_946410555.1 uncultured Caryophanales bacterium
AGTACAAATGTGTCTTCCAAATAAAAGTAATTGATGATGCATCTTTAATAATTGATTATTATCAAATGCTTTTATCAGTTTTTGTTCTACTTCTAAAACTGAATCATCAGGATCTGCAAGTTCAAGTCTTTTAGCTACCCTTTCAACATGTGTATCAACTGCAATTAAGTTTTCATTATAAATATTAGCAAGTACTACATTTGTAGTCTTTCTCCCAACTCCTGGAAGACTTTCTAAGTACTCTCTATCATTTGGTACTTTACCATTACAATCTTTAACTAAAGACTTAGCAATAGTAATAATATACTCGCTTCTTTTATTCATATTACCAAGAGGTCTTATGATTTCTCTTACATCATTTACATTTGCTTTAGCTAAACTAAATATATCATACTTACTCCATAAAAATGGAATAACCATGTTAACTCTTTCATCAGTACACTGAGCACTAAGAACTGTTGCTATTAATAATTCATAATCTTTAGTGTAATTAAGACTACACTTTGGATTAGGGACCATAATATCTAACTTATCATAAAATTCTTTATTAATCTTCATCTACCCAATTATAGTCATATAAATCTTTAGTATTAGAATCTTTACTATATTCAATCATACCTTTATGAATATCATTAACCGATTTATATCCTTTTTCTTTCCATGCAAAAAGAATAGATTCAATATATTTAAGTGATTTTGCATTATTATATACAGCTTCTCTTAGAGCTTCTTTAATCATCTCCGGATCAAACTCTTTGCACCAATTATCTATAATACCAACTTCAATTGATGAAAGTCCTCTACCAAACTCTTCTTCAATTAAGTTATAAATATCAATTTGACTTTTCTTCTTTATTCCAGTTGTAATATCTTGAGTAACATTCTTAATTAAATTATCTAAAGAAATTACTTCTCCAAGTTTACCATCAGCATTCTTTTCTACTTTAGATTCAATTAATCCCATAGCAACTAACTTTTGGAAAGACTCTAATACTTGATCTTGTTTTAAATAAGTAGTTAATACAATATTTTCTATATCTAAGGTAGGAACTTCTTGATTAGATAAATATATTAAAAGAATAGTATCACTTAGTGATAAATTTAATTCAGTTGCTACTCTTAAAACAAAACTTTTAACAATAAAATCTTTTTGTTTTAAAGTTTTAAAAACAACTTCATTCATATTATCACTTCCAATTCTTTAATATATAATCTTCAATTAATTCCCTTTTATTTTCTAAATCTCCATTTAGAATATTTAACTCTATATCACTTATTATTCTCTTAACCTTAATGCCTGGTTCAATCTTAAGTAAATCTATTATATCATCACCTGAGTAATTTATGTCATTTTTTGTATAAATTGGTAAAAAAGAATACAAATTTGATACATGTGCTTCATTTATACCTAAGATTTCCCCTGCGATTACACATGGATATAATCCATATGCATATAAAACTACATTATCTATGATTCCATATTCTACGATTTTTCTGATAGCATCTATCAAAGACTTCTCTTGTTTTGTAAAGTTATACTTATCAGTTTCTACTTGAGCCCAAATACCTTTGCTTGAAATAGTATACTTAATTTCACTATTAAACTTAATATCTAAACTACTTTCTAAATCTAACTCTTTAATTAAATTAATACCAATATTCTTATTTTCATTCTTAAATATTTTATCTAATTCTAATTTTCTACGATCATAAGATAATGTAGTTAAAAGGTATTTATTATTCTTAATATAATTCTTTAACTCATCATCTAAATTAAAGTTAAGAATAGATGCAAATCTAATCGCTCTTAATATTCTTAAAGGATCATCTGTAAGTTTAGTATTAATATCCCCGATTATTTTAATAGTCTTACTCTCTAAATCACTTTTACCATTAAACGGATCAATAATATTACCATCAATATCCATATATAAAGCATTAATAGTAAAATCTCTTCTTACACAATCCTTATCAAAATCACTAGTAAACTTGAAATCTATTGGTCTTCTATTATCATATTTTAATTCTTCTCTATAAGGCATAATATCATAATTATAATAAGAATCTTTAAATGATATTTTACCGAAACAATCAATTGATGTATTAATCTTAAAGATATTCATAATATCTACAGGTTTAGCATTCGTAGTAATATCTACATCATAAGATTCCTTCCCTAAAAGAAAGTCTCTTACATAACCACCTACTACATATGCATCATATCCTGAATCAATAAGTTTTTTTAATACAATCTCAATTTTACTATTCATGATTTCACCAAAATCATTATAACATTTAAAATAAAAAATTTAACAATTAAACATTCAAAAAGAGGAAAATTTACTATTACTTTCCTCTTTCTTCATAATCATCTAAGAATGATACATATTCTTTATTCTTTTTATAACCAATTACACAGTTTAAATTAACATTATCAAGTGCTTTAAATATATTGTTATCTACATTCTTATTATCAGCTTTAAGTTCTTTAATAAGTTTCTTCATCACTCTTCTTTTACTAGCTTCTTCATCGATTTCACTCTTTTCAGTGAATTTACAAGCACAATTTAAGAATTCTAAATTATTATATTTTTTCCATGAAATAATATCATCTTCATGTACATAGAAAAGAGGTCTAATTAACTCAATACCTTTGAAGTTATCGCTATGTAACTTTGGCATCATAGTCTTAATCTCAGAACCATAGAACATAGATAAAAGTGTTGTTTCAATTACATCGTTGAAGTGATGCCCTAGTGCAATCTTGTTACAGCCCAATTCTTGTGCTTTAGCATACAAGAATCCTCTACGCATTCTTGCACACATATAACAAGGAGATTCACAATTCAGTTTTTCTGCAACTTCAAAAACATCACTATCAAACATTTCAATTGGAATGTTTAACTTTTCAGCATTCTTAAGAATCATATGTTTATTAGCTTCTTTATATCCAGGATTCATTACTGCAAACTTAACATCAAATTGAACATCGCTATGTCTTTTTAATTCTTGAAAACATTTAGCTAAAAGAAAAGAATCTTTACCACCACTTATACAAACAAGAATCTTATCTCCTTCTTGTACAAGTTCATAGTCCTTGATAGCTTTAACAAACTTAGACCATATCTCTTTTCTAAATCTTTTTATAATACTTCTTTCGATTTCTTCTAATTCAGTTAGTACTCTTTTCATATATAATACCCCTCAAACTGAAGGTATTATAGCAAAAATAAAAAAGGAAGTCTACGCTTCCTTTTTTTCTAAATATTTTCTTCCAAATAGTTCTAAAGCTTTATTTGCTTCAGACTCATCATCAAGGTTTATTAAATCGTTATTATCATCTTTAAGAATGATCATATCTTTAAAATCATCTTCATTAACAAGATAAGTATAAATATCAATCTTATCTATAATCATATAAATTTTATCATTTAATTTTAATAATTCAATTTTATCTTCATTCATTTGCTAACACTCATTTCAGTTACTTCTTTTTCAATATCATAAACCTCATTTTGATTATATTCAATAGTATTTTCATTACTTATTTCAACTTTTTCTTCTGGTGGTATTAAATATAATTGAGATGCATTTCCTAATAGTTCTTCAGAAGCCCCTAAAATGACAACATCTTTCTTTGAACTCTTTCTTGTTATGATTTTATCTTTACTTACTCTGATTGGTTTAATTGAGTTAGCTACGATATTATCACAACATGTTTTAAAATAATCGTTCATTCATATCCTCCTTACTCTATTATTAGTATAGAACAGAATAAAGAGTCAAAGAAAAAAAGTTCACATTATTAATGTAAACTTTTCATATTAATTAAAACATAAAAGATAAGTGAATCACTTATCTTATTTGTTAATAATATTTAAATATAATTCGTATAATTGTCTATGTTTCTTAGCAATTACTTCTAGAATAATACCAGTAATGATATTTAATAGTGAAACTGTAATTAAGAAGCATCCAAAGATTAAACTTGGGAATTTTTCTACGAATCCATTTTGGAAGTATCCAATAAATGGAGGAACTACTAAAATAATTCCAACAAGAGCAAATATAAATGCTAAGATTCCAAAGAATCCCATTGGTTTATATTCTTTAAATAAAGTAGCAATAGTTTTTAATACTTTAAATCCATCACTATAAGTATTTAATTTAGATACAGAACCTTCAGGTCTATCTCTGTATTCTACTGGAATTTCTACTAATTTATAGTTTTTATCAACTGCATGAATAGTCATTTCAGTTTCAATTTCGAATCCTTTAGATAAAACTGGGAATCCTTTAACGAAATCTTTACTAAATGCTCTATAACCAGTCATGATATCTTTAACATTATTTTTAAATAAAGTATTAATTAGTTTTCTTACTAATACGTTACCAAAGTTATGGAATGGTCTTTTATTTTCTTCAAAGTAAGTTGAAGAAAGTCTATCTCCAATAACCATATCTGCTTTTCCATCTAAAACTAATTTACACATCTCTTCAGCATTTTCAGCAGGATATGTATCATCTCCATCAATCATTAAATAACAATCAGCATCAATTTCTCTAAACATTGATCTAATTACATTACCTTTACCTTGTCTATATTCATATCTAACAATAGCACCTGCTTTTTTAGCAATTTCATCAGTACCATCTTTAGAATTATTATCATAAACATAGATGTCTGCATCAGGTAATGCTTTTTTGTAGTCTTTAACTACTTTTTCAATAGTTGCAGATTCATTGTAGCAAGGAATTAATACAGCAATTTTACTTTTACTCATAATCTAAACCTCATTTTCTTTTTTAAATAAAATTTCAAGTGTTGGAAGTACAAATAAATATGGCATAGCATATCTAAAATAAGTATTCGCAGGTCCAACAAGACATACTAGTATAGATATTATCAAAGGAATAAGAACTAAGATAAATCTCTTTTTATTCTTATCTATTAGATCTGCGATTAAATACATAACACTAAATAATCCAAATCCAATATTTGATAATAAACCTATAACTGGTATATACGGATATATTATAGCATAAGTTGATAAAATATCCCTAATTATACCTAACTTATTGTAGTGATAGTTTACACTTTTCTCTCCTACCGTCACTCTAGTATCATAATTATGATAAAAATACCATCTTAATTTATATGGATAGAAATATCCAGAAGTATTATTAAGTGTAGCATTTATATAGCAAGCAGGTTCTTTTAGTAAATACTTAAACCATACTTTAAAGTAATTACTTAAATCTTCCCTTGTTGCATTCTTATTGAATTCATTCTTAACTTTATCTGATAATATAGGTTCATATCTATCAGCTAAAGTATCAACAGTTAAGATTTTATCAATAACTTCTAAATCTTCTTCAGAAATAATATCTTTATGATATTTAACAAGTCTAGCAGTTTGTTGGAATGGAACAGATAAAGCTTCCCTTATACTTCCATCACTTACTCCTAAGTAAGGAATTAAAACATTGTTAAATCCCCACATAGCTATTATTACTGTAAAGAATACAAAAGTAAATTTAATAATATTTTTTAATGAATAAAAAGCTAACATTGGCATGAATATCATAATAATATAAATACCATTTTGTCTAAATAAACATAAGAATATAGATACTATTAATAACTCAATTGTCTTAATCCAACTTATATTTTTATCCTTAACATAATCATAAGAAATTAATATAAAGTATATAAAGAATATTGTGTAATAAGTATCTTTAACAGCACTTACTGAATAGAATCCAAACATAGGAACTAAAGAATATATAATCATTAATATAAACATATAGTTACTACTTACTCCATGTTTCTTCAAAAACTTAATAGTACTTGCAGCACATAAAGATGTCATTATACTTTGAATAAAAGTATATATAAATAATCCAAAGTTATCATTAAGTATCATTCTTCCTAAATCTAAACACCAACCTAACATATATGTTTGTAATATTGGATGATGATTAGTCATATTAACACTTGGATCTCTTTGTATTACCCAATAGATATATTTAGTCGGAACATTATAATACATCTTTATTTGAAATGCAGGATCCGGACTTAATACTATCGGATAAAATACAATCATAAATATTGTACATACTAAGAAGAATGTTATGAAACTAGTTTTAAAAGGATATTTTTCTAAAGAATTAATATATTTCTTAATTAATTTATTCTTATGTTCCTTAAATCTAGTTTTCTTCATTATTATATAATCAACAAATTTAAGATTCTTAGTAAATATATAGTAATAACCTACACTCTTTAATATAGTAATAAGTATGTATTTAATTCTTACTATATTTATTAAATCACCAGTAGCATCTACCACTTCACCAACTAACATAAATATAGTAAATAATATTACTAATACTTTCTTACTCTTAGTTAAATCTTTTAACTTATCTTTATATTTATATGCAAAAAATAAACCAATAAGTAAACTTCCAAAAAAAGGGTTTATTGCATATATAGTAAGTTTACCTTTATAAATATATTCATAACTAAAAAGTAATGTAAAGAATTCTAAAAATATAATTAATTTATCCTTTATATTTTCCATAGTAGTCACCAACAATTAAATTATATAATATTAAATAAAAAAACTAAAGAAGTATTACTTCTTTAGTATCTTTATATAATTATGAGTTGCTTCTTCAACCGAAGGAAGTCTAGTTATTCCTGCTTGATCTAAAGAAAATTTAGAAAGCATTGAATTCTCAGGTCTCAGAGCTTTCGCACCATTATAGTCTTTAGCATTAATAGGATTAACTTTAATATCAATTCCGGCTTCTTTATAAATAAGATTAGCAAATTTATACCAAGATAAATATCCTTCATTAGTCATATGATAAAAACCATAATAATCAGTATTTGATAAATCTACGATACCTCTAGCTAAATCAGGAGTGTAACTAGGACTACCAATTTGATCTCTAACTACATCTACTTCATCATGTCTTTTAGCTAAATTTAACATAGTATTAACAAAATTCTTACCATTTTCACCAAACACCCATGATGTTCTTACAACAAAATATTTAGGATAACGAGTAAGAATATCTTCCATTTCTTTTTTAGTACTTCCATAGAAGTTAATTGGATGTCTCTCATCATAAACTTCATATGGACTTTCTTTCTTACCATCAAATACATAATCACTAGAAATACCTATGACAGTAGCATCTACTAAACCTGCAGCATTACAAATATGTCCTGTACCAAGAGAGTTAGCCATATAACAAGAATCATGATCAAATTCTGCTTCATCTACATTAGTATAAGCAGCACAATGAAATATAATGTCAGGTTTAACTAAAGTAATATAATTTTTAACACTACTAAAGTTTGTTATATCCATTTCTTTACTACTAGGAGTAAATACATCATTTTCTCCTCTTAGTAAAAGTTCTTTATAAATAGCACTACCTAATTGTCCAGATCCTCCAGTAATTAAATATCTCATAATAACCTCCTAAATAACCTTTTTATAATCGTTAACTACTTTTTCCCAAGTATACTTTTTATTAATAATATCTTTTTCTAATTTTTCTCTTATTTTAATTTCTTTAGAAGTTAAGTTATCACACTTTTCTATTTCTTTCTTTAAAGAACCATCTTTCTTTGAAAAATAGAAACAAGCTTCTCCTCCAACTTCAGTATTATAAGAAACATTATATAAAATATTAATCTTAGTTGTATTAAGGGCTTCAAGTAAACTTGGATTAGTTCCACCTGCTGAATGTCCATGAATATAAGCATAAGCATTTTCTCTTAAATACTTTAACGCTTTTTGATCATAAACAGAACCTACAAATTTAATTCTTTCATCATTTTCAAAATGTAGTTTTTCTTTTAATTCATCATAGAACTTCATATTAGAATCTAAATTAGTAACAATAACTAAATCTTTCTTAACTTTAGATTTCATAAATTCTCTAATAACTGTTTCATAGTTATTCTCAGGAACAAATCTACCAACAGATAAATAATATTTATTTTCACTAAAATTATACTTTTCCATTAACTTAGTTAAATCTTCAGTTTTTTCGCTTACTAACTTTTTATCAGCTCCATAAGCAATAAATGAAGAAGGTTTATTATATTCTTTATATTCAGTATCAATATATTTCTTAATAGCTTTAGAATCACATACTACATGATCAGAGTATCTAACGTGATCTCTTTCAGAAATCTTAAAGCATTTCTTAATCCATCCAGCCCATTTTTCTCTTTTCCATTCTATTCCATCAGGATTAATAATTACTTTTGTATTATACTTCTTAAACTTAGGATACCAGAATCTCATTAAAGGGCCTACCTTACAACCTAAGATAATAACAGTAGCATCTTTAATTTCACCTTTTCTAATTAGTTTAAGATAGTATCTAATTGATTTAATAGTAAATTGAAACATGGTAGCAAATCCAAGTTTACCAATATAAATATCATGTACATTTACTCCATTATTTAAATAATTACCTTTATAATTCTTTTTATCTTGAATTAAATAAGGAATATATAAATTAAATTCATCATTTGAATAATCTACAAAATTAGTAACAAATGTTTCCCAACCACCATATTTAAATTGGTATCCTCTAGAACCAACAATAATTAAATTCTTTTTCATGCTCTTCCTCCGACGTTTTTTATTTTTAATAGTACGATCATTACACAGTAAAATAATCTAAGTACAAATCTTCTTATTATATTAGATTTTAAAATATTCTTTTCATAATAAAATAAACTATTCATAAGTATCTTATACTTCTTATATTTTTTAACATTCTTATCAACAGACACACTTAAGTTATGAATAACACTTACTCTATCATCTACATAAGTCTTAATATTCTTTTTCTTAAGCTTATAACCTAAGATGTTTTCTTCAAAATAAAGGAATGTTCCTTCATCAAAGTCTCCAACACTTTCTAAAGCCGAATCTTTGATTCCAAAGAAACAACCAGATACTACCTCTACTTCATTCAAATCTTTAGAGTAATGTGAATCTTCATAAATAGATTCATTCTTAAATAATCTATCAGAAGTAATAGTATTAATCTCTTTTTTCATAGATGGTAACTTCCATCCTTTAATATCCTCCCCAAGTTGTTTTATAACTGGAGCAACACAATCTTTAGTTTTTAAGTCTTCAATTAAGACTTTAAAAGTATTCTCATCTACAATTATATCTGGATTACTAATAAAAACATAATCACACTTATAGTTATCTCTTAAATATTTAATACCTACATTATTACCATAAGCATAGCCTTTATTCTCTTTATTAGCTACGATATCTATTTTTTTAGATTTATACTTATCTAACTCTTTTAAAGAGTTATCACTAGAGTTATTGTCTACAACAACTATATGATCAAGTACTTTCATATTTTTGATATTTTCTAACATTTCAGATGTTGTTTTATAATCATTATAATTAAGAATAACAATACCTGTCATATAATCATCTCCACTCTTAAATTATAACATACATACTTATTTATTTGTATGATAAGAATTAAAAAATACACCAATTAAGGTGTATTATAATCTAGTAAAAACATAACACTTAAAAATGTTGCTACCATTGGTTTTATAAGTATATGTCCAGAGAATAAACTTATTATAAATAAAAGTATAAAAGTAAACTTATATACTCCACTTATCTTAAATACATTCTTACCAAATGTATAAAGATAAATAATTGTACCTAAGACTCCGATTGAATAGAATATATCCATTATATCAATTTCAACATCTTTGATATTCATAAGCATACTTTTACCAATACCAAATATAATATATAAAGTGCTTGTCCCAAAAGTCTTATAGACTTCGATTGCAAAAGCAATTCTATTACTAAATATAATATTATCTATAAACTTTGGTTTAAATAAATCAAAAATACTTTTAACACCATAATAGTCCATACTAATAATTAAATTCTTATATACTGGAGTAAACGGTAACACACTTATAGTAATTCCAATAAATGTTAAAATACCTAAAGTAAGTATAAGTCTTTTCTTCTTTTCTACAGTCATAAGTTTTCTTATAAAGAAATAAAGAATAACTATAAATGTTCCAAGTAATAATACTTTAGTTCCTACGATAACTATACTAAGTAAATAAAGGAATATATAAGAAGCTAAGTGCAAATATTCTTTATTCTTAATCATATAATCAATAGAGATAGGGAGTAAAAGTATAAGAAGTGCACTTAATTCATTTCCATCATAGAAGAATCCTAAGAAAGCGCTCTTTCCATCTTCACCAGTATAAGTATTAAATCCTAATCCAAAAAGAAAAGGTATTACTATTAAGAATAAATAAACAAAGTTAATAATTAACATAAGCTTATTATCTATCTTTTCATTTCTATAATAGTTAAAGAAAAGAATCATAAATGGTAAATAGAATATTACTATTACATTCTTAAACTCACTAAATATACTAGTTCTTAAATAAGCATAAGTATAAATAAGTTCTATAATTAAATATACTAAGAATAAATATATATTATTTCTATTCTTACTATTTTTAAATAAATAATACATAGCAAGAACCATTACTATTCCTCTCACAATAACACCAATAGAAAAAGGAATATTAAATCTTTCTTGAACTCCTGTTAAGCAATCGATCAAAGGGCTTAAAAGTAAAAAGAAATATATAATTAAATCAAAATGTTTCTTCATATGATACACCTATTTAAATATTCCTTCTAAGATTGAACTCATTTTAGATTTATCATACTTTAATGCTGTTTCATGTGCATTTTTAATTATTTTATTCTTATCTTCATCACTTAATTTTAAAGCATCATCTATTCTTTCACTTAAAACTTCAGCTTCTTCGCTTTCATAAATTAGAGAATTCTTTTTATTAGCATATTCTTTTGGTCCATACATAGTATTAATTACAGTTAATACTCCTGATGCAAAAGCTTCTAAACCAACAAGTGATAAAGATTCACTTCTTCTTTTCGTAGGAAGTACAAATAGATCCATTGATTTATAGTAGTAAACTAAATCTTTTTGTTTAACAAAAGGAACTCTTACTACTCTATCTCTTAAATTACATTCATCTATAATACTTTCTAGATAACTATCTTCATCTCCAGTACCAATAATAACTAAATCATAATCCGGATAAGCTTCACTAATACTATTAAAAGCACTAACTAAAGTATCATAACCTTTATCTCTTTCAATTCTAGAAACCATACCGATATAGTGTCTATCATGAGATAACTTAGTTTTATTCTTAGCTTCCTCCATAGTTATTTCTTTATCAAAAAGAGTATTATCTATACCTCCGCTTGGGAATATATAAATCTTTTCTTCATCTATTTCATAGTTCTTCATTAACACTTCTTTAAAGTATGAAGAAGGAACTATTACTTTAGAGCATATCTTTAATGCTTTAACAGATCTTCCTCTATTCTTAAAGTCTAATCCTCTATCAGCAATAATATCATTACCATGTACATTTAATATAATATTTTTCTTTTTAAATAGTTTATTAAACATAACAACTGGTATTGAAGAATGACTTATATAATGTATATATATAAAATCATATTTCTTAAATGCTTTGAAAAAATATTTTAAACAAAAAAGAATATAAGATAAAAGTCTTATAATCTTATTATCATGTTTAGATATTTTAATAGTATCAACTTTAAAACCAATATCACTTAAAATATCTTCAGTATTTTTTACAAATGTTCCGTAATGTGGATACTTCTTTGATGGATACATATTAGTAAGCATAAGTATCTTTTTCATAGTATCACTTCCCTCTTTATTAAATAGTTTTAGTACTTAATTTATATACATCATAATTAGCTAGTAAATCACTAAAAGTAGAAATTTCTTCATTCTCTACAAAAGAATTAAATTTATCCATATCAAATCCAAATTGATATTGATCATATAAATATATAAATAAAGGAATTACATATTTACTATTATCTTTATCTTTATAAGAATTATAAATACTTACAAACTTGTCCATAAATTCTTTGTTTAATTCTTCATTGCCTAAGAACTCATCACTCTTAGATGAATTAACTTCATAATTATCTATAAATCTTTTAAAATAATCATTTAATTCTAATGTCGTAGGATCATTAAATTTTGATTCTTTATTTTGTAATAATAAATAAATATTTTTGAAAAAATCTAAATTGTTATCTTTCATAAAAAACATTACCCTCACTCTAAATGTATTATAACATCTAAAATAAAAATTAAAAACAAAAAATAGACTAATTACTTAGCCTATCCATTTGTTTGTTTTTTCCTTAAAATTCTAGCTTTACTATTCTCACCATAACTTACATCTAAATCTTTAGTTTCTTCTTCAACTGGTTCATAACGATAACGATTATTTTTTACTATATCTTTTTTAACCATATTCTTGCTTTCAGATTTTTCCATTAATTTACGTTCTCTTTCAACTTCTTCTTCAAGACAAATATTTCCAAGTTTATTAATTAAAGATTCTTGTTTCTTATATAATTCATTTAAATCATCTGAATATTCAGTACTAAGAAGTCTTTTACTATTTCTTGTATATAATTTTCTTCTTGCTTTACAAACACTATAATTGTAAGAACCATAACCTACAAATCCCGCAAAAAGTGGAGCAAACATACCCATAGTAGTAATACCACCAGTAACAATTGTTTGAATAAATAAAAGTTCAATACATAACTCTAAAGACCAAGTAACAGTCTTTAGTGCATGTCTAAATATTGCATAATTCTTATTTTGATAATCACTTAAGTTTTCATTTAAAACAATCTTAGAATTAATTTGTTTTAATTCTCTTTGAAGATTTTCTTTATATTCTTTTAATCGAAGACTTTTCTTACCATTTTTACACTTCTTAATTCCATCTTTTAAGATACTATTATTTTCACATTCAGCAATAAAAAAATCAGTCTTAGCATTTTCTACAGTCTCAAGAGCACTATAAACTTCTCCTTCTTTAGAAGCTTCACTTCTTTCCTTATAATAGTCATAATACTCTTTATGATTTTTATCAAAAACTACCATTTCGATAACATCACCAATAAATTGTCCTCCGAATACAGAAACAAAAGGAACAACCCCGGGACTAAAAATACCTCTAGAAGCTAAAACATAAGTTAACCCAAATAATACAGAAGAAGGAATAAGACTAATTAAGCCTTTTATCGTTTTCCTATTTTCAAAAGTTGAAGACTTAATAGCTTCTAATTTTTTCTTTTTTTCTTCATATTTATGTTGTTTTTCACGTTGATCATTTCTAACTCTTCTTTCGATATTAGAATCATCCATAAAACCATCCCTTCAAGTAATGCTATTATAGTTTAAGAAAAATAAAAATGCAAACGAAAAAGGACACATACAGTGTCCCCTTTTTATCTTCCAAACATTTTTCTAACAGTAGAGCCACATAGTCTACCTAAACTTAACATAGTATCTACAAATCTACATACTGAGTTTAGTCCACTTATGCTAATAGCTCCACCATGAATAGAATATAATTCTTCATTAGTTAAATACATAATTATCTTCTTTTATGTGCTGGATTTAAGTATCC
>CAMKAT010000033.1 GCA_946410555.1 uncultured Caryophanales bacterium
ACATCGTAGTATATCACTATTATTAAAATATACGTTATTTCAACAAATATTTACTTATTAGTTTTGCTTTCCAGCTTTGATTGCAGCTTTGATTGCAGCTTGTAGCATTGTTATATCTGGGTAGCATAAACATATTTACTAAATTGTTTTTTAACACTCTATTTATTTAAACTAAGTTTCTTAACATATTTATTTTGTAGATCTAATACGTTTTCTTTATATATTTGATATGCTTCATCATATCTTCCATATTCAATTAATCTTACACACAATTGAATTACTGTGTAATATATCTCATTATACACATCATTTGCATTTTCTGATTCATTTATAGTTTCTACCACTTTTGGTGCAATATTATAATACTCTTTTTTATCCTCTAATGAAACATAATTATCTCTAAACCATCTTAAAATATCTAAATAATAACAATTATCATCAAATTCATCCATATAATGTTTCATGCATGCTGTGGTTAAATAACATTGTGTATCTGTTTCTTGCTTTTTTTCTCCTTCGTTCTTTGTGATTATTTTTCCCTTACCCGTTTCGGTATTAACCACAAAATGAATCGTATCCTTTTTATCAGTTATTTTTGGATCTTTTGAATAAACATCAATTTTTGCATCATAATTTTTACTATTTGGTGTAGATGCTTTAATAATCTTTTTATCGTCTTTATCGTTCATTTTATTTTCCTCCTATAAACTCAGTTAGTTTTTTTCCTAACTCATAATATGAAAGTGAAATATCTGTAATTCTAATATCATCATCATAATCCATTAAGCATAATTCTAATTCGGAAATAATAGATTCATATTTTTTATAATTAGATATTATTTTTTTTAATTCGTTATTTTGTAAATATATATTCCATTGAGAAATATTATTATATAATTCATCAAAGTAACTAATTATTTCTTCTTTAGATAATTCTTCATAAATTCCACTTTCTAATTTATATGAACATTCCTTAGCTTTTTCCAGCTCCATGATTATTCTATTTAATATTTTTTTCATAATTATCACTTCCTGTAAAAAATATATCATAGATAAAAATTAATTTTTAACTTAATATCTTCCTTGTTATTTATTACCTTTTGCTTTGATTGCAGCTTGTACTATAGGCAAGTTAGGGGCGATTAAGACTAAAATGACTTATATATCTTCTTTGTTTATTCCCCTAGAAAGAAAAGAGTTATATATCTTTTCCATATCACGATACATACCACTTCTTAATTCCTCAGAATAAGAATCTAATTCTATATTATCTTCACTATTATTGATTTCTTTTTCTATATCATATGGAACACTAACTAATTCAAACGAAAATGTTTCATTAATATTTCTAGAATCTAAGTTGCCTGATAATACTAAATAATTTGCAACCGTAGTATTTTTTTATATTTCCATCTTTTGATGAATTTCTAAACACATCTATTGCATTTCCAACAGACCCTGTATTAATAATTATTATATCATAAAAACTAAGACGTTTTACATCTTAGTTTATTAGCTTATTTATTTATAGTTTTAGTTTTCTCTAATGGTTTTTCATTTTCTAATTCAGTTACTTTGCCTGGATAACAATAATCCCAATAATAATATTTTTGGTCATAATAGCCAGTATCTTCGTGTCTTACTGATTCCACATAAACTGGTTTAACATTTACAAATGTTACTTTGATAGTATCAGGTATACGATAACCGCTTAATGTTTCATAATCATATACTTCGTATCCTTCAGGAACATTTAACATGAATGATCCTTCAGCGTCAGGCGTATTATTACTTGGCCTAATAGCATATGAATAAAAATAATGTTCACCTACATCATAAATTTTAGGCCCTGGATCTTCTAAAAAATAATCTATCATTAAAGAGTTATCTTTATTAATATCAAATTCAAATTTAGTAGGATTTTTATCAATTTCCCTATCATTTTTTCCGCACCCAGTAATAGGAAATCCACACATGGATAGCATTAATCCACTAGCTATAATTCTTTTAACTTTAAATTTATTTATCATTTCGTTGCCTTCCTTCTTGATGCTTTTTATTCTAACACTTTATCTATTTTTGTCAAATTATTATAAGTATAGATTTATCATAAAAAAAACTAGATTACTCTAGTCTTAATTATTAATTATTCTTTTTTGCTTTAATTGCGGCTTGTACTATAAGCAAGTTAGGGCCGATTAAGACTAAAACAACTTATTGTGCTTTATTTGTTCTCTAATTTATATATTGCTTTTTCTTTATTCTTATTGAATAGTTCCTTTTCTCTATTTGCTTCTTTATTTAATAATATTAATCTTTCTTTTTTATTAAGACCTTGTTCAATTAATTTAGCATTTTGAAATTCAAGATTAGATAATATAGCTAATTCAAGTGTTGATGCATAATCTCTTATATTACCCTTCTTATTTGGATTATCATCATGCCAAT
Source organism: uncultured Caryophanales bacterium (assembly GCA_946410555.1). Lineage (GTDB taxonomy): Bacteria > Bacillota_I > Bacilli_A > RF39 > UBA660 > UBA6985. Next base: position 2,449 of record CAMKAT010000033.1, read on the forward strand.
CTTTAGCACTTTTTCCAAATAATGCTACATTTAGAATATCTGCTTCTGATGCATAAACATAATTTATTTGGTCTTTAGTTAGTTCAATTGGTAGTAGATATTCTTTGATTGCATCAGTATGAATTAAATAATTTAGCTTTGTTAGCATTCGTTTACCATGCCATTCTAATTGCTCTGATTCTTGAATTTTTAATCTTTGAAATTCTTTTATAATATACAATTTTATTTCAGGAGATATCCAAGAAGCAAATTCAAGAGCGATATCCCTATGAGCAAATGTTCCTCCATTTTTTGTGGGTTTTGTTTTAATACCTATTGCATTAAATTCACTAACCCATCTTGTAGGAGACATTGTAAATGAATTTTTACCTGTTTCTGATAGTAGGGGTTCGAAATCGACCCCCTTAAATTCAGGATTATTCATCTTTTCCCATAATCCTAAAAACTCAAGAGTTGATCTAGACCTCATCCAGTTTTTAACCACATCTTTAGGTTCTTTTGAATTTTTAATTCTTGCTAAATCTGTCAATGAAATATAATCATTATCTTCAATTCCTGTAATATTGACTGATAATCCTTTTACTTCTATTTGTTCCATTATATTCACTCCTTTCATTTTTATAAACCAATTTTAAATTGTTACAATTTGTAACAGTTTAATGTTATTTTTCCTTTTTGACTATTTCCAATTTATAATTCATTGCTTCTAATAACTTAACAAAAGTTCCTAGTGATATCGAGTGTAAGTTTCTTTCCATTCTAGCTATTGTTGATCTAGCTATACCTACTCTTCTTGCTAATTCTGATTGACTAATGTTAGTTTCATTCCTTAATTTTATATATTCACATATTAAATCAAACTCTTCATTACTTATAATTTCATTTGCTATATTCTTCATAATTATTACCTCATATATATTGTAGCACATTTGCAACAAATCAATCAATAAAAAATTAAGTATGTTTCAACTTAATTTTTATATTTATTAATTATTCTTTGCTTTAATTGCAGCTTGTGAGGTTGTCAACTGTATGAGTGCATCATACTACCAAATATATTATAAATAGATACTGCTGTTAACAGTAGGAGGAGAAAAATGTATTATATTAAACTAACATTAATATTTTTTAATCGGAGATTAATTAACTAAATATATACTTCAATTAATAAAGGTTTATTGAATTTAACTGTTCTTAAATCCTTATCAAATCTTGTATACTCTATTACATCATCTAAAGTAATAGAATATTTAGTTAATAAAATCTTTTCGTTATTTGATTCACTACTCTCCTTTCCTTTTTCATTATTCATTATATTATTTAAATAATTTAAATGCCATTCCAATTTATCATTATGAACGACAATTTTATCTATAAAGGTATCAATTAATTCATCATTAAGTGTACCTCTTTTATAATCAAGATTATCTTTAATAATCTTCTTTATTTCAGTTACTCGATCTTTAATTGTATCTGATGTATTTTGAGATTTATTTTTGCAATTTGTTATTTTAACTTCTAAATCTCTTCTCTCTCTTTCAAGTGCTTCTTTCTTTGACGCATAATCTTCTTTACTTATTAATTTATATATAAGTGTTCAGTCAGATAAACATAATGAACATTCATTTGGTACTTTATAAGTAAAAGTTCTATCTTATGATTTAGCTCCATATTGAACAAGTACTTCAGCAAACATATTAACACCTCAATCTTCATTAGTGACTATTATAACATATTTATAAAAAGAAAAGAGATGTATTTAAACATCTCTTTACCTAATCATTAACTTCATCCCAGTATCTAACATCAATTGAATCATAAGTACCACGTATACTTGTACCATATACATTAGATAATTTTAAGTTACCTTTATAATTGAACATTGTATTATAATTAACAGGTTCAATATCCAAATAATTAACAGTTGTTCCACTACCATTTTTCAAAATATTATTACCATCACCATCAGTTCCATATATTCTAATTTTAACAGGCGATAAATATTTAACAATAAATATAACTGAAGTAGAACTCCATCTTATATTGTTAGGTATAGTCATTCTTGCATGACCATATTCTCTATAAGGTGCTAAATCAATTCTCGTATCATTTCTTACTTGAGCTGCAAATATACCTCTAGTTAAAGCATCCGTATTTATTCCAGTAATAGATTCAGGATTTGCTCCCATAACAAATAAAGTATTATTATTTGCACCATAAATTAAACCAAGGAATCCAGCATCCCAAGTGAAGTTAACTCTTACTTCTATTACTCTTTTTTCTTTTATTTCAATTGGATTACCATTATCTAATGGAGTCCATGTTAAATCACTTCCAGTAGCAGCCACATTACTTGCAACATTAATCCAATTAACATTATCTGGTCTAGTAGTTATTAATGTCTTTGTATTATCATATGATTTTACTCTTATAAACTCATATCTTCCAAAGAATGTATCTTCATGACGTGCATCAGTAAGAGCAAAAGCACCCGTTGGAACATTTTGAATAACAACTCCAGTATCTATCAAGTTTTCATTTCCATCACTAATATCATAAATATAATAGACTACTCTATCAATTGTATCATCACCATTTGTATCGTAATAAGAATATACCCATTTATATGTTACTGGATTAGAGTAATTTGTATTACCATGATCTTCAGCATGGAATGAATTATATGAATGTGCATATAAAGTATTACTATTAACAATATAGTTATAACACCATCTAACTGGATCCCATGTTGTTAAATCTTCACTATAAGTACCAAACTGAACCAAATTCATTTCTTCACTTAAATGATCAGATGCGACATCAAATTTTATAACTGTTTCAATAGTTTTTCCAGGTTCAACAAATATACCTAAATCACCAAAAACAAAAGGTGCACTACTATCATCATTATCTAAATCATGAGCAAGTTCATAATAACCATCTACCATTGGATGATGATGTGCATCCATCCATAAAGCTTGATATGTACTATTCTCTCTAATTTGAGTATTTAATGTTAATTTTGTTGCAGATGCTCCACTATAACGATACCAACCTAAAAATACATATCCTTCTTTATGAGGTACAGGTAATACATCAAATATAGTATTAACACGAGAGTTTCTCTTAATACGTACAGTCATATCGAAGTCTCCACCCATACTATCAAAAATAAGATTAACTCTATTATTTCCTTCAGTTGCCCAAATAGCATGGAAAGTTTCTTCTCGTACAATTACAAAATATTCACTTAAAATATTACCTTCTTCATCTTCCCAACCAATAAATGTATATCCACTTCTTGTAGTTGTAGGAATTTCAGATAAAACTTCACCATCTTTAACAATAATATCATCAACCGGAGTTCCTCCATTTGAATTAAATGTTAAAACATGATTATTTTCAAAATTAATTCCAACAATTGAATTTAATGTATTATTACTATTACTTGGTGTTACACCATCTTTATAATAAAATAATACATAAACATCCAATACGTCATTAGCATCAATACGAGTACTAGTAGTAATATCATTTCCATTAATATCAACTAACTTAAAAACTATATCAGTATTACTATATTCAATTCCACTTTCAAGAACTCCACCTAAAATATCACTTATTAAAGGACTAGTATTCTCATATAAATAATTAGTATTACTATTATTCTTTAATGATACTTTAAAAGCTAACTTAGAAGTAGAATCATTTGGAGATAATTCTATATTAGAATGAAATATATTAGATTCATAATCTATATTAGAAGTACTAACATAATTATTAGATAAACTATTCTCTATTTGAATATCATAAATATATATTCCATCTTGCATACTTGATGTAATAGACCCAATAATAGATAAATCAATACCTGTAACAGCAGCAAAACCTAAACCTAAAATACTTAATAATATTAATGAAGAAATACAAAATATAACTAAATTATTTTGTATTATTCTCTTCATCATACCAGTCCTTTAATACCATGTTATATTGATAAGCAATATTATCACTTAAAACTATAAAGTTAATTTCTGTTCCAACATCAATATACATAATAATAGGTTTAGCTAATTCATCTCTTATAGATAATAAATCTTCAAATGATTCAATAATATATATTTTGAATCCAGAAGTATCAATAGGTTCATAAACTTGATTAATATAAGTATGATAATTCTTCATTAAATATGCATATCTTCTTTCAAATTTATGGAAAGGAGTAATCTTCTTTGAAATATATATTCTCATATTAAATATCATTATGAATAAAGCACCTGCAATAATAATTAAACAAATAATTAGAATTTTATTTAATCTACTTGCTTTTCTATTAATAACTAATATTTTATCTTTATTAAAAGTATCTAAAGATGTTTCAATCGATACAGTTTGAGTATTAAGAGGAATTATTAAAGTAGATACTGGTGTACCAAATGAATGTTCATTATGTTTATCTGACTGAACTCTTATATATAAATTAATATTTAAATAAGATTTTGCATCAGCTAAAGAATAAGCATTTACAAAAGATTTAGCAATATCATTATATTTATTATAATCAACACTAATATCAGTTGAAATATTTAAATTTTCATTTGTTTTTATATTATCTCTTTCAAATAAAACATCTTCTTTATTATATAATATCTTTTTCGAATCATTTCCTAGTATTTCAAGATTAGCAGTTATTTTTGAACAATAAATATAATTATGTTTTAATTTCAATTTACTATTATATTTAAAATTTACTACAATAAGATCAATTATTTCAGAAATATAATCCCTATTATGTTCAAGATAATTTTTAGTAAAGAATTCATTATCTGCAAGATAAACTTTATAATCTGTATTTATTTGTTCATCATAGTTAACCACTAAATCTTTTCGATTAACATTAAAAATAATAATACCCGTTAAGACTGTTGCTATTATAACAAGTAAGAAAACAAAATAATAAACAAAAACCCTATTAATTCTTTTATTTCCCTTTCCTAAAGCACCAATTATATGAAATAATTCCATATATAATTCACCTCACTTTTTACTATGGTTAAATGCATCTCTTAACCAAATATTAATATATCCTATCTTGGGAATTTTAAATATAACTTTTCCCTCAATATCATCAGATATTCTAAAACCATCATCCGCCTGATCATTAGCGTCTCCTTTGGTGTAAAAACTAGGTCTTCCATTAATAATTCTTTGATATATAATTCTATGAAGCATTAAAACATCATTAGAATGGAAAACAATAATGTCATTTTCTTTAACATCTTTAGTTTCCTCATACAAAACTATATCTCCCATTTCTATTGTCCCACTCATAGAACCTGACCCAACTACTAAAAATGTATATTTAAAATTACCAGATACACTAAATATAATTAATAAAGAAATAATTACAGTAGAAACAGTTAAAACAAATTCTTGAAATCTATATTTTGCAGGTATAATTGTTCTTTTACTATCAAATGTTCTTTCAAATACCAAAAACATAATACATGGATAAAGAAGTCTTAAGAAACTCTTTAAAAACATATAAATATTTGGAACAAAAGGAATAAAATAAGAATAAAGTATAGTAATAAGTCTATATATAACAATACCTTTATAACCATACTTAGGACTTATATGATTGTACAACATATTAGAAAAGAACGAAGAAAACATTACATAACCAACAATTGCAAGTATTCCATTTAAATTACCTGTATTAATTGAATCCATTAATATAATTCCATCAATTAAAAACATTATTATAAAAGTTATTACATTATTAACTTTTAATTTTTCTGATAAAAATGTATATCTAATAACTTCAGTACAATAAATAATAACTGATATAGGAATAATATTAATAAAAAGAGATTTAAATCCCAATTTATATGGAGATATTACAAATTCAAAATATAAACCTAATAAATATGCTGCTAAAACAAATATAATTCCAAATATTATTAAAGAAGCATTTGCTTCAACATATGCTGCTTTCTTAATATGTCTTTTATTATAATAATTCTTTACAAAATATGTATATATAGCTATAAAAATAGCAAAAAATACACGGCTATATGTTCTTGATAAGAAAAATGTGGTAATAACAGCAACAAAAATAATCAACTGCAAAACCGATATTTTTACTTTATCTATTTGCATATAATCACCACTTCTTTCTATTAAGATTGAACAGGTGTTGCTACAAGAGTAATTGTTGTATCACTTTCTATATTAGCACTTTGATCAATTGGAGTTTTTAATAATCTAACAGTAATAGTTAATTCAGCTGTTTGACCTGATGCTAATAAAGGATTATTAGTATTATAAGAAGAACTAACTTCATAATATTCACTATTATTATTTGATATAACTGGAGTACCAAGACTAGCTTTTAAACTTGCACTATCATTAACAACAGTAAATGTAGCACTTACTGTTTGGCCAGCAGTTTTTAATTCATCAACATTTAAAATAGCTTTTTTATTATCATTTTCATCAATTAGTGCAGTAACAGATGCACTAGTATTTCCTAAATTAACAGTTGGAACACCAGTAAATCTTACAATAAATAAACTAGGATCAACATCAGATGACAATAATCCACCTATTTGAAATCCTTTATTAATTACTGCAGCATAAACAATACTTAAAGTTAAAATAATTGTAATAATAGCTAAACTAATAACAACCTTTCCTTTATACATAATTTTTCCCTGCTTTCACAACACTACAAAAAGCAATATGAATCATATTGCATTATTCTTCTACATTTGTATATGTAGCTCTATAAAACCACCATTTACAATTAACATCATTCTTATTAAAGTAAACATGATCTTTTTTTAAGGTGCATTTATCAAGAATTTTCATGCAATCATTTTCAGTATTCAATACATACCCAATATCATAAAAAATACAAATCGGAAGATCATATTTACCCATAATATGGATTCCTTCCTTGCACCATCTAATAACTCTACCTTTGTATATAAATTGTTTAGTAATAATTAATTTTGGAGCAGTTTTATCATAATCTACAACATGAGACCATATAAAAACATATTGCATCATAAAATACCAACCAACAATTAAGCATACAAAAATAAGAAGAATTATAAATATTCTCCAAAGAAATGTAAATGATTCATTATACTTAAAAAAATAATAGACTAAAACACCTTCAATGATATAAGTAACAATAAATCTAACCATAAACGCATTATCTGCTGTTAATCTTTCACTCTTTTTTAACATGATTAACCTCCATATTTATTCAATGATGTTAATCAATAGTTGTCTAAATAGTAATAATATTAAAACAATATACTTAGTAAAACGCCTTACTAAGTATATTGTTTCATAATCCAAGATAAAAAAATAATTAAGCATTATCTGGTGTAGCATCAAATGTGATTGTAACTGCACTTGATAACTTAGTATCATCTGGATCAATTGGTGTTTTCTTCATTCTAACTGTAACAGTTAAAGTAGTTGTTCCACCATTTGCAGCTAATTCGGCATTAGCATATTCAGTTGTAACAGTAAAATAATCATCATTTGGTACAGTAATACTTGGAGTACCTAAATTAGCTTTTAAAGAAGCACTGTTATTTATAATATTATAAGTAGCAGTAACAGTTTGATCTTTAGCAGTTAATCCAGAAACACTTAGATTAGCTGTTCTACCATTTGTATCAGTTCCATCTAAAGTTGCACTAGCAGTAGCTCCAGTTGAACCTACGTTAGTACTAGGAGTTCCAGTAAATCTAACATTAAATTGACTGGCATCCACATTAGAAGATAAATTACCATTAATTCTAAATCCTTGTGTAGCAATTGCGGCATAACCAATACCTAAAGCTAGGATACCAACAATAACAACAAGAACAATAACAACTTGTTTTTTCTTCATACTTAAACTCACCTCCTAACTATTTCTAGTCCGGATTATATAATTCTCACATATTATATTTAACGACCCATCCTATTTTTTACAATATAATTATAGCATATAAAAAATATATGATACAAGTTTTATGAAAATTTTTATGAAAATTTTGTGAATTTTTTAACGAAAAAAGAATGACATTAAGTCATTCCTATTCATTTACCTCTGTTTCATTACTTGTAGTATTTTCATTATTAATTCTTTCTTTGTTTAAATAATCATTTATTTTATCTTTATAATTACTAATACTTCTACCTAATACATTATAGTTTTCAATAGCTTTATTAAGTATTGAAGTAGTATCTTCATCAGTCAAGTATTTAACATTAATACTGTTTCTTACTAAAGCTCTATTCTCTTTATAAGGAATATCAACAACTATCTTTAAAGTAGAATCTACTTGATATAAATTATCTTTATAATAAATATCACCTTTAACATTATGTTCATATGTTCTAGAACTAGCATCACTCGAAGTTGGTCTTGTTAAATCAACATTAATAAATTTTATTTTTTAATGTCGCTGTCCTGTTTGGCAGGATACTATTTTATCTAGCTTCAAGCTTGAAACTACGATATATCTAGCATTTATAACTATCTCCTACCACACTTGATTGCAGCAATTCCAACTATCATGTTTAGTAGTATTAGTTACTGCGAGACTTGATAGCAGCTTGTACTATAGGCAAGTTAGGGCCGATTAAGACTAAAATGTCCTAAGTTTAATATTTAAATTATTATATGAAATTTATTTTTTCATCATTTAAAACAGCATCAATATATTCAATTGTATAATCTCTTATAAATTTTTTTGGTGATAATACCCATTGATTTATTTCATTATAAAGTCTTTCAAATCCTATTTCTCCATATTGATTATAGAATTCTGAATAATTAATTAATCCCTCTTTAAGATACTCTCTATATGCACTATTACCTACATACATTCGTTTTGATAATTTACTTCCTGACCAGTCTAATATTGTTGGAGTATAAATTATACTTGGAACTGTAGAAATATTCATTTTAAGTAATGGTTCCATATAAACACGCAATGGCCACATACCTGACCAATCACCGCCATCAACAATTACACTTAAAGTATTATTTACTTTATCTGTTGACATAAGATATAATATTTTAACTAAATATCTTAAAGGAACATTCATATCAAATTTATCTATACTTATATCACTTATTTTTGATAAATATGTTCCATGTTTGGGACATTTGGACTCAACTATTAATTCTTCGGATGTGTTTTTTATAATTTTTGTATTTATAATATGTTTTTCCGTTAGACCGCAATTTGGACATGGAAAACGCAATCTTATTTCACCATTTTTTGGATCAAGTGTATATTTTAATAAATCATAATTATTAATAACCTTTATTAAAGATTTCTTTACTAAAGGATTTTTTTGATATTCATAAAAAAACAAAATTTCATATTCAATATTATCTTTTTTCTTCAATCTTTCTAATATATCTTCAAAATAAGGTAAATATTTTTCCTTAATAGAAATTCCATCATCAGTCTTAACAGAATCTAAATTTTTATAATATTTATGTCCATCTATTTCAACTTCTTCACCAGTAACACTCTCCAATAATTCAACAATTATTTTTACTGGTTTCTTATAATAATCTTTTAAATGTTTTGCTAAAGCAAACGCTGATATAAAATTTGTCATTGTACCTATATGAGGATAACAATTTACTTGTGCAGATAACCATAGATGTATTTCATCTTTTCCATCCATTTTATTTTCTATAATTTGTGCCAAATCATCAATTACATAATTCATTCCAGCTAAAGGATAATATACATTTTTTGTATTCATATTTTCTACTTACTCCTTTTATTAATATAACCACATTCTATAATATCATATTTACTGTTGTTAAAATACTCCATATCTTTTTTTATGAATTCATTTGTTAATTCCATTTCTTTACATGTCATTGCTAAATTATCTTCATATATTTTATCGTGCTTATTAAAAAATTCAATATCATACATATCTTGATTTTTTAAATAACTTAATACATTATTATAGTTTTCAAGATTTAAGTAACATTGCGGTACAAAAAAATTTGGTTCAATTTCTTTTATCTTGTCAATTGAAATAGGTGTTTTAAATAATTGAAAACTTTCAATTGGGATAGCATACTTTTCTCCACCATTAAGACAATCATTTAATCTTCGATAAACATCAGTATTCCTATCATAATTTAAAACAATTTCATCCATGTGAAGTGGCTTACCAAGTTCCATAATTCCAAT
>CAMKAT010000034.1 GCA_946410555.1 uncultured Caryophanales bacterium
ACTTGTTATTAATAAAATGATAAAAACAAAAAAAGAAAGAAGGAAAAGAAAATGAAAGAAGAAAAAAGAATTAAAGATTTAGCAATTAATATTGATATGATTAATGGATTTGTTAAGGAAGGAACACTTGCTGCTCCAAGTATTATGAGAGTAGTTAAAAGACAACAAGAAATACTAGATGAATATAAAAATAATGAAGAAAAAGGAATCATCTTTATTAGAGATGAACATACTAAAGATGCTGTAGAATTTAAAACATTCCTAGAACATTGTTTAAAAGGCTCTACAGAATCAGAACTTATTGATGAACTTAAGGAATATTACAAAGATGCATATGATTTTCCAAAGAACTCAACAAACTTTATATTTGCTCCTGGTTTCCAAGAACAAATTAATAAGTTTGAAAATCTAGAAACAGTTACTTTAATGGGATGCTTATCAGAAGTATGCGTTAAGAATGGCGGAATTACATTAAGAAACTATTTCGATCAAAACAATAAAGATATTGATATTTATGTTGCAGCTGATGCTATAGATACATATGATGCTCCAGGACATAATGCAGATGAAGTAACAGAACAAGCACTTAATGATATGGAAGCAAATGGAATTAAAGTTTTAGGAAGAAGGGTAAAATAATGAATACATATAACGGACATGAAAGATTAACAAGAAACTATACACTAATGAGTGATGAATACGAATTCTCAATGGCAAATGGCTATTTAAATAATAAAAAGGAAAATGAAGAAGCAGTATTTGATATCTTCTTTAGAAAGGTACCAAATAATGGTGGATATGCTGTAATGGCAGGAATTGATAAAATCATTCCTTATATCCAAAATCTAAAATTTGGTGAACAAGAATTAGATTACTTTAGAAGAAAAGGTTATCCAGAAGAATTTATTACATATTTAAAGAATTTTAAATTCCATGGATCAATCTATGCAATCCCAGATGGAACACCAGTATTTCCAAATGAACCCCTAGTAACAGTTAAAGCTCCTTTAATTGAAGCACAAATCGTAGAAACAGCACTTTTATCAATTGTTAATGGTGCAATGGAACATGCAACTGGTGCTAGAAGAATAATCGAAGCAGTTCCAAGAAATGTTGGAGTTATGGAATTTGGAGCAAGAAGAGCAGATGGAACTGAAGCTGCAATTGATGCATCTATTTATGGAATCATGGCGGGATGTGTTGGAACAAGTAATATGATCGCAGCAGACATGGTTAATCTAAAAGGAATGGGAACTCAAGCTCATAGTTGGATTGAATCATATGATTCAGAGTTAGATGCATTCAAAGCTTATGCAAGAACTTATCCAAATAACTGCATTCTTTTAGTAGATACAATTGATACTTTAAGAAGTGGTATTCCAAATGCAATTAAGACATTTGAATACATGAAAGAAAATGGACTTCCAGTTGATCACATTGGAATCAGAATAGATTCAGGTGACCTTGCATACCTTTCTAAAGAAACAAGAAAGATGTTAGATAATGCAGGTTTCCCACAAGCAAAGATTTGTTTAAGTAATGGTTTAACAGCAGAATCAATTGAAAGCTTAATTCAACAAGGAGCTAAATTTGATAGCTTAGGAGTTGGAGATAACATTTCTAAACCTGAAGGAAGAATGGGTTGTGTATATAAAGAAGTAGCTCTTAATTCAAAAGGCATTTGGGAACCTAAAATCAAACTAAGTAATGATACTATTAAGATTGTTAATCCAGGATACAAAAAAATCTATAGAGCATATGATAAACAAACTGGATATGCAATCGCAGATGTAATGGATTTATACAATAAAGAAATTAAGAAACATGATTTAAATATCGTTTCAGTAACAGATTATTTAAAACAAACTACTATTGATAACTTTGATTTAGTAGAACTTCAAAAACCAATATTTGTTAATGGTGAACTTGTATATGATGATCCAGATTTATTAATCAAACAAAACTATTGTAATGAACAAATGAATACATTATATCCAGAAGTTAAAAGAACAGTTAATCCAGCAGAATACTATGTAGATGGTACTGAAGAATATGTTAACTTCAAAAATAATTTAATTCAAAAAACAAGAAAATTAGTTAAGTAGGTGTGGGTATGAGACCACAAATAATAGATGAATATAATTATTGTTCTACTAAAAATAATAAAACTAAAGTATATCAAAAGGATAATTATTCAGAAGAAGAAAAAGAAAAAACAAGAAAGATTAGAAAAGATATATTAGATTTTATAAGAGTAATTATAAGTAAACCAGACTATCATGATTCGATGTTGGAAAGCGATAAAGTTTATGAATTTGTATGTTATGAAACATATGATGGAATTCATTATAACGATACTTACGGATATATATCAAAAGGTAATTATGATAGAGATATTGTTCATGTTTATTTCTACGGTAATACTCATGAAGAAGCATTTAAAACTGCTGTCTATGAAATAATCATGGATTTATCACATAATTTTGAATTATGGCATAGGGAAGAATTAACTAAAGACTTTTGTAATAGATTTAAGGATGGAATCATGGAAGAAGATGAATATCATGGACCATTTATTTTCGCAGAACATTCTCTTCAATTATTAGCTAAGTACTATGGAGAAAATATTCCTAAAGAATTCTTAGATGAATTTAATGCTTATATAGATCATCATGAAGACTTAGATTTAGAATTTAATTTTGAGACTAATAGATTTGAAATAAAAGAACCTGTTAAAACTTTAAAAAGAACTAGAGGTGATTTAAGTGATAAAAAAGAAACTAGAGAAAATAGATGAAATTATTAAAGAATTCAAGCCAGTTAAAAGAGAAGAAACTACACCTGAGTTTTTAAAAGTAAAAGCTTATAACTATACACTTAATAATGGCGAAGTTCAAAAGCGTGAACAAATAATCAAAGGAAGCAAGGAAGGTTCAGCAGTAATAATAGTCCCATATATTGGTGATAACTTACTATTAGTTATAGAACCAAGAGTATTCACTAAAAAAGGAGTTTGTGTAGGATTTCCTGCAGGTTATATCGAAGATAATGAAACTCCTTTGGTAGCTGCACTAAGAGAACTTCAAGAAGAGACAGGTTTAGTTCCTGAAAGTTTAGTAGAAGTAGATTCCTTCTATCAAGATGAAGGTTGTTCAAGTGCATTTAATCATATATTTATTGCTTACAATTGTAAGAAACAATATGAACAACACTTAGATGAAGGTGAATATATTAAATATATGGAATTCACGGTAGATGAAGCATTTGAATTAGAAAAGTTAGGTTATATAAATAGTTCTAATTCTAAGCTTGCATTATCAAAGGTAAGAAAGAAGGTGTAGACTTGAAATACTCTATTGGAATGTATGGTGGAAAGTTTATGCCATTTCATAAAGGACATAGATACTGTGTTGAAACAGCTTGTTCTGAATGTGAAAAAGTATATGTGATTTTATTCTATGGTGGTAATGATGAAATTGAAATATTAAAGAATAATAAATCTAAATATCTTTCAGTTGAAGAAAGAAAAAAACATGTATTAAATCTTACTAGTAAATATGAAAATGCAATTCCAGTATTTATAGATGTTACTAATTGCAAATTAGAAGATGGAACAGAAGATTGGGATGCAGAAACACCACTTGTAAGAGATGCCTTAGGGCCAGTACTTAATGCGGTATATTCAAGTGAAGAAAGTTATGGAGAATACTTTAGTAGAGCATATCCAGAAGCATTCCATAGATTAGTAGATGTAAAAAGAATTAAATATCCAATTAGTGGAACAATGATAAGAAAAATGAAAAGAAAAGAGGAAAGAGAAGAATGGATCGTTTAAGAATAAGATTCAATAAAAAAATTGATAGTATAAAGAATTTAAAAAACAGTTTTAAAGAATTAAAGTGGTATGAAATATTAATGATAATTATAATGGTATTTATCGCAGGACTTGCAGTATATAAAGCAATAGTTAATCCTGCTAGTACATCAAATCCATTATGGTTAACTCTAGTAAATTTTATTAGTGCAGTATGTGGAATAATTTGTATATTCTTTTGTGCTAAAGCTAATGTATCAAATTTTATATTTGGACTAATAAATACAGTAGTATATGCAATATATTTGTTATATTACAAAATATATGGAACATTTTGTTTAGAGGTATTATTCTACTTACCAATGAATATTGCTTCATGGATCAATTGGGCAAAACATAGAGATAAAAAATTACCAGAAAAAACAATGGCTAAACATTTAAGTATTAAACAACATATTATAAGTGTAGTAGCAGTAGCTCTAGTTACAATAGCTACTTATCAAATATTAGTTAAAGTTGGTGGTGAAGTAGCATTACTTGATGCTTTAACAGTAGCTATTGGAATAGTAGCTACAATCTTAGAATTATATAGATATGCTGAACAATATATTTGGTGGATTATAACAGATATTATCGCAGTTATAATGTATATTGCACACTTCGATACAGTTTATTTAACAAAGAAAACAATTTATTTAATAATGGCAATCATAGGTTTAAGAAATTGGTTAAAACTTAATAAAGAAAGGAATAAGAAAAATGTATAATTTTGATGCAAAAGAAACTAAAAAAGAATTATTAAAATGGATTAAAGAATGGTTTGAAGTTAATGGAAAAGGATGTAATGCAGTCTTAGGAATAAGTGGTGGTAAAGATTCAACTGTTACTGCGGCGCTTCTAGTTGAAGCCTTAGGAAAAGATAGAGTATTTGGAGTCCTAATGCCAAATGGAGTACAAAAAGACATAAGTGATTCTATTAAAGTATGTAATCTTTTAGATATTAAAAATATCACAGTTAATATTAAAGATGCAGTAGAAGCAGAAAAAGCAAATATTATAAATGCACTTAAAGATATTGGAATTACTGAATTAACTGAACAATCAATTATTAATCTTCCTCCAAGAATAAGAATGTCTACTTTATATGCCGTAAGTCAAACATTAAATGGAAGAGTAATTAATACATGTAATCTATCTGAAGATTGGGTAGGTTATTCAACTAGATATGGAGATTCAGCTGGTGATGTTTCTCCACTTGCTAATCTAACAGTAACTGAAGTTAAAAAATTAGGAATGGAACTTGGGCTTCCAAGAGAGTTAGTTTATAAAACTCCAAGTGATGGTTTATGTGGAAAGAGTGATGAAGATAACTTAGGATTCACATATGACGTACTTGATAAATACTTAAGAACAGGTATTTGTGAAGACGAAAAGATAAAAGAAATTATAGATCATAAACATGAAATAAATAAATTTAAATTAGAACTTATGCCATCATATAAATATGGCGAGATTAAAGCTAAAAGGTAAGTGATAACATGAAACTTGGAATATATATTGGTTCATTTAATCCAGTACATAATGGACATATTAATTTAGTTGAGTTTTTGATAAATAATAAATATGTAGATGAAGTCTTAATAGTTCCAACAGGTAATTATTGGGATAAACAAAATCTAATAGATTTAAAACAAAGAATAGAAATGCTAAAGTTTTTTGAAAGTGAATTAATTCATATAGATACTAAACATAATAATATTCCTTATACTAGTGAATTAATGAATGAACTTAAGAAAGATTATAATTTAAATTTATATTTAATAATCGGAGCAGATAATCTATTAAGACTAAATGAATGGCATAATTATGAAGAATTAATTAAGAATAATATAATCGTAGTACCTAGAGATAATATAGATATTGAATACTATAAGAATAAGCTAGGTATTAAGAATTTAATTGTTGCTAAAGATTATGAACCAATAGATATTTCATCAACAGAGATAAGAAATGGTGGAGTTAAATATTTAGATAATAAAGTATTAAATTATATTAAAGAAAATAAATTGTATGGAAGATAAAATGCTATAATAGTAAAGGTGATTAAAAATGAAAGATGTCGTTGAAAAGTTAATTGAATTAAAGAAATCTATATCTACAATGGAGTCGTGCACAGGTGGTGGTGTTGCAAACGCTATTACTAACATACCTGGTGCTAGTGAAATCCTTAGATTTAGTGCAGTTACTTATTCAAATGAATATAAAATAAAAATGGGAGTAAGTGCTGATACTATAGATAAATATAGTGTTTATAGTATGGAAGTAGCTAAAGAAATGAGTAAAAGTATAAGTGACTTTGCTCACTCTGATATCGGAGTAGGTGTTACTGGTAAGATGGGAGTACTTGATCCTGCAAATCCATATGGAGATGATAATACTATTTATGTTAGTATCTATTTAAAAGATGATGATACTTATCATACATTTAAGATGAATACAAAATATGAAGAAAGAAAAGATAATAAAGAACTAATTATAGAAAGAATAAAAACTGAACTGTTAAGTATATTAAATTAATAACATATTGTTAAAAAGAATGTTATAATCAAAGTAGAGGTGAAGCTATGAAAGAATACAGAAGTGAAGAAGAATTCTTAAAAGACTATAATCCTGATGAATTTAAGAAATTATCTTTAACTACAGATATATTAGTTTTAAGTGTATCTAGTAATGAAACTAATAATTATCGTAAAACTGATGATAAGAAAATGAGTGTTCTTTTAGTTAAGAGAGATTCTTATCCATTTAAAGATATGTGGTGTTTACCTGGTGGATTCGTAGGCTATGATGAAGACTTAGATGATGCACCAGTTCGTATATTAAAAAGAGAAACTAACTTAGATAATATTTTCTTAGAACAATTATATACATTTGGTAATGCTAAGAGAGATCCAAGAATGCGAATTGTTTCTACTTCATATATGTCGCTAATTGATAAGAATAGACTAAATGAAACTTTAAATAAAGATGCTTCATGGTTTGATATAACATTATATGAAGAAAAGAATAATTTAGTTACAATCGTACTTGATAATGGAGAGACTACTTTATCATTTACTATTAAGAAAAAACTAAAAGAAGAAACTACTGATAGATATGAATTTGTTGTTGTTGATAATAAATCAATTGCATTCGATCATCCTTTAGTTATACTATCAGGTTTAGAAAGACTTAAGAATAAGTTAGAATATACAGACATAGTATTTAATATGATGCCTAAATATTTCACACTTGGAGAACTTCAAAAAGTATATGAAGTAATCTTAGGTAAAAAACTATTAGATCCAGCTTTTAGAAGAATTATTAAAGATAAAGTTAAGAAAACTAATAAGATGAAAACAGGTGAAGGTCATAGACCATCTGTATTATTTGAATATAATAAATAAGATTGAGTTATCTCAATCTTTTTCTTTTAATAAATTTTGCTCGCATTTTTTAAATTAAAGTATTATAATTCCTCTAAAGAGAGGGTGATGCTGATGGAAGATGGTATGATTAACATTTAGCAAAATAATATAAAAAGAAAGAAGGAGACATAATGTTAAAAAGAATTGATAAGAATTCTAAGGTTCTTTTTAGCGATGAATTTCAAAAGGATAAATATAAATTCTTTCTTATATTACAAAACCTTCCAAGCAAAGACCTTTTATTATATAGTGACGAAGAAAACTATATATTTTGTAACGGAAATAGAAAATTTCAAACATGGGTTTGGACAAAAGATTCATTTGACAAATCACTATTAAATGAAATAAAAGAGGGATTAAAATTATATAGATTTGAAGATTCAGAAGCTAAGTTCACTTGTAAAAAAGAACTATATGATTTATTAAAACAAGATAACTATGATGGCTTTGGTGATTACTATTTTGAAATGGGATATTTATATTGCACAGAAACAAAAGAACCAAGAAAAACTGATGGATACATTGAATTAGCAAAAGAAGAAGATAAAGATTTGCTATCAAGATTCATTTACAATGAATCAAGAGAAATCGTAGATGTTAAAGATTTAACTTGGGAAGAATCTCAAAAAGAATTTGATAAGAGACTTGCTCGCGGCACATATTATGTATGGAAAAATGATTCAGGTGAGATAGTATCTCAAGCATGCTATTCAATCGTAGATGGTAGTGCAAAAGTAAGTGGTGTATATACTCCTCCAGAATTTAGAGGAAAAGCATATGCATCTAACTTAATATATGTATTAACTAATAGAATTCTTAAAAAAGGATATCATGTATCTTTATATACTGATTATGAATATATACCATCAAATAAAGCTTATCAAAATGTAGGCTATATAGATGATGATGTTTTAATAAATTTCACATGTAAAAGTTTAAAAAAGCAATATAAAGAAGCAAAATAAAATTGCTTCTTTTTATTTTTGCGAACTATTTAGTTTTCACTTCATATTGTAATTTGGTTAGAAAAATACTTGAAACAGGTTTAAGAACACACAACAGAACTGGAATTGGCTAGTATGCCAATTGCTCAATAAAATTAGTTGCTAATTATAAAATGAATATCTATAATATAACTCGAGAGGTTTATATGATAGATATTGAAAGATTACGAAATGATTTAATTAATTATTTTATAGGACTTGCTTATACTTTATCACCAGTAGCATTTATGGATGTTGTTGAAGTAGAAAAGGCAGATGAAGATAAACTTATTAAAATAGCTATAAAAAATGGATTTAGTATTGATAATTATCTAGTAAAAACTAGATAATTTTTCCTTAGTGAAGATGAGATTTTTTTTTGCTTTAAAATTAAAATTTATATTATAAAAAATTGAAATAAATATGTATATAAGGTATTATAAATGTATAGTAGGAGTGAGTTTAATGTTTAAGAAATTTTTATTGACAGTAGGTTTATTTTTTGTGTTGCCTATATTTGCTAATGCAGGCATGCCAGGTGCACGAAGTGCAAGTAATTCAACAGGTGATGTATTCCTAGGTGGAAATTATATTGAAGTAGGTATTAGTAAAGGTGGTTCTTTTGGAACACAAGCAAGTGCTCCTTCAGAATTCCATGCTCATACAAATTCAAGCGTAGGTTTAATAGCAGATGGTGATGGATGGGATGTTGGGAATCCACCTACAACTGGTGATTTTTTCTTGCCTGGAACACAAGAAGAAAGAATAGTTCTTAGTTATAAAATAGATGGTGTTATTAAAAATCATATTCAAGCAGATAGAATGGAGGTAAGTTGGAATTCTCCAATTCAAGCACTTTCAGTTGTGGATGCTTCAGATACAGAAAACAATTTACTTAAAGCAATTGTTACAGGTATCACTAGTGACAACGTTAAACTTGAACTTATATATTCATTTGATGTTAATGATAAATACTATAATACAGAGGTTAAAGTAACAAATTTAGGTGATAAACCAATCACTGATGTTAGATTTACAAGAACTTTTGACCCAGATCAAGATGCTTATACAAAAGGAGTATATGCAACTTATAATAAAATAATATGTAGTCCTGATTCATCTAAAGAAGGTGGAGAAGATAATTATGCAATGGTTGTTGCTCGTGGAGGAAATACATTAGATGGTTTCTTCTTCGTATCATTTGATAATAGATCAAGAACAGCAAGAGGTCATGGATTTAATGTACCAAGTGCATATCAAGAAGGTTTATGGGTAGATACAGTTTCTGGTTTACCTACATATTCTACTACTGAAGATTTAGCCATTAATCCTCCGGATACTTTAAATGGATTTATATTAGAGGATAAAGCAATTGCAATTACAACAAAACTTGGCGATTTAGCTAAAGATGAAGTTGGCGAAACAAATTACTATTCATCTCTAGATCCAGATGTAATAGCATCAATTGCAAATATTCTTAAAGCAGTAGCTGCTAATGTTAAAAACTTAAGTGATACAAGAATTGAAGTTGAAACAAAAGAAGGTTACGAATACTCAATCGATAATGGTGAACATTGGCAAGACAGCGGAGTATTCGAAGGTCTAGAACCTGGTAAAAACTATACTATTTTATCTCGTATTAAAGCAGTCGGAGAAACTCCTGCATCAGAACCTGAAGAAACAAGTGTAACAACAAAGAATGCTGCTAAAGAATCTCCTAATACATTTGAACTTATTGTTACTGAAGATGAAATAACAATTGAAAATGTTCCTGGATATGAATATTCAATTGATAATGGTACTACTTGGCAAAAGTCTCCTATATTCACAGGACTTAAACCAGATACAGTTTATACTATTATTGCAAGATATGAAGAGACATATACAGAAATGCCGGGAAATCCTACTGATCCAATTATAATAAGAACTCCTAAAAAAATAGCTACTGCATTAGATACAACTCCTAATGCAAATGTTGATGTTGTTCTTGAAGAAAATTCACCAGCATTATTTGTTCAAAAAGGACTTATTTATGAAGCAGTCATGGATGATGAGGATATTAAAGAAGCAATCGAAAATGGTGATGATGTTAATATAGTATTTGATGTTAAATCAATTACTATTGATGAAGAATTAACTAACAAGTTAAATGAAGAATATCCTTCAAAACAAATTGCATTTACTGTAGATGCTACATTGAAATTATATGTTAATGATTCACTTGTTAAGAATCTTAACTCAAGTAGTAAAAAGATTACATTTACTTTAAAGGTACCTAAAGAGTATCAAAAGAGAGGTAGAATATTTACTATTGTTAGAAAACATATAGATGAAAATGATGAAGTAGTATATGAGTCATTCAGAGATGAAGACGATAGTGATGAAACAATTACTATTTCAAGTGATAAGTTCTCTGAATTTGTTATTCTTTATGAAGATGGTAAAAATCCTAAGACTGGAGATAAAATAATAGCTTATACAGTATTATTAGTAATATCTGTATTAGTATTATTATTCCTATTTAAAAAGAAGAAAAAATAAACTAGGTTAAAACCTAGTTTTTTTGTTATAATAGCCTCAGGTGAGACAAGATGAAAGATATTAAAACAAGAGAAATTAAAACAGAAAGATTAGATTTAAGAATACCTACAATGGAAGAACAAAAAAGACTATGGGAAATATTATGTAATGATGATGTTAATAATTTATATTTTCCAACTCCAGATAGAATCTTCAATAAAAATGAATTAGATAAATCTAATATCGAAGATGCTAAGAAAGCAAGAGAGATATTCTTATCTCAATTAAAGGATTGGGAAAGACAAGAACCTTTCTATGAAAAGAAAATAGTAAGTATAGGAAACCAAGACAATAGTAATAAATTTACATGGAGTATTTTTATAAAAGATACTGATACAGTTATTGGTCAAATAACTTGTCAGCCAAAGAGTGATGAGATAGAAAGTATCAGAGATGTAGGTTGGTATATCGATCCAGCATACCAAGGAAAAGGTTATGCAACTGAAGCTGCAAAAGCAATGATTGATTACATGTTTACTGAAGTGGAAATAGATGAAATAAGAACATCAGCAGC
>CAMKAT010000035.1 GCA_946410555.1 uncultured Caryophanales bacterium
GCAGGTGGAGGAGCTTCACATGTTTCTACAGAACCTGGATTATTAAAAGATTTATCTAATAAGAAGGGTGAATATAACGAAGAAACAAAAACATATGATTCAGAAGATATCATTATAGTTGCCGGTGGAGGCGGAGGTGCTGGTTATAGTGGCACTCGAGCTGGAGGCTCTGGTGGCGGATATCTTGCTAACTATCAATCAACTAGTGGAACAGGTTATGGAGCTAGTCAAACAACTGGTGGTAATGGAAATTATGCTGGTGAGTTTGGTTTAGGAGGATCTAGAAAATCTGGTGCTGGAGGTGCCGGAGGTGGAGGATTCTTCGGAGGAGGAGCTGCCTATGGTGATTATGGTGCTGGTGGTGGTTCTGGTTATATTGGATCTTCAAAATTAAAATCAATAAAGACACTTCCAAAACATATGACATGCTATAACTGTGCTACTTCTGAAGATAGTGAAATCTATACAGAAACAACTACTCGTTATAGTAGTAATCCAACAACAGATTATGCTAAGGCTGGTAATGGATATGTTAAGATTACAGTACTTAACTTATCAGAAAATAGATATTTATCATTTATTGATGTTAAGAATATCGTAGATATTGATAATCCAACTGATTTAACACTTAATGAAGAATTTGATATGAAGGAACTTAATTATACAATTACAGTAGATCCAAATGTTACAAATATAAGATTAAGTGCTAAACCAGAAGATTCTAAGGCAACAATCGAAGGACTTGGAGATTTTGCAGTTCCAGTTGGAGAAACAACATATCCAATCTTAGTAACTGCAGAAAATGGAGATAGTTATACTTATACAGTTACAGTAACTCGTGCAGCTGATGAAAATAATAAACCAGCTGATATAGCAATCACAGGATTAATTAAATCATTATGTTCAACAAATGAAACATATTGTAAATTATATAGTGATGGAAATGTAGTTACAGGATTTGATGATACAAAGAATTCATATACAATAACAGTTCCATCAAGAATAAAACAATTAAAATGGAATGTAACTAAAGGAAATGTTAACCAAATAGTTACTGGAGATGGAGTAACACAATTAAAATCAGGTACAACAAGAGTAACAATAGAAATTGAATCTGAATATTGTGCTCATTACTATCCTGAATTAAATGCAGTTCCTGAAGAAGGACATGAAGAAGAGTTTACTCCAGCAGATAGAAATGATCCTAAGTATGCTAATTGCTTTAGTACATATTATTATGATGTAACAAGAATAGTTTCAGATGATGCTGACTTAGAAGAGTTATTTATAGATAATACTAATACAACTGGTGATTACCCAGATATACCTGAAGAAGAAAAGAATCTAACATTTGATCTTAACTATACTGATCCAGATGTATTTGATTACTTCTTCTCAGTACCTAATAGTTGGGATCATGTTAAGTATTTAGTTGCAGTTGCGGATGCAGCAAGTGATGGAGCAACTGTAGAAATCCTAGGAAATGAAAACTTTGTTGTCGGAGAATCAAATCTCGTTACAATCAAAGTAACAGCTCCAGATAGAGCAACAATAAGAAACTATAGATTACATGTATATAGAGAATTAAATCAAAATGTTTATATTAAGAATTTAAGTACTGGTGATTTTGCATTAACACCAACATTTAGTAAATATAATTTTGGTGATTATACAATCACAGTACCAAATGATTACGATAGTGTTACTTTAACGTTCGATGTAGATGTTTCTACAACAAATGCTCAATTTACTAGAACTAGAAGTACATCTATTAGTGAATCAAGAAGTGGAAATACTTATACTGTAACAATAAGTAATATTCCAACAGGAAATACATATTATGAATTAAATACAACCGCAGAAAATGATACATATAAAGGAAAGTATACATTCATAATAAATAGAATTAAGAATGCAGATTCTAGACTTTCATCACTAGTAGCAAAGAATGGTGAAGAGACACTAAGTTTAAGTCCAGAATTTGATAAAGATACTTACACATATACAGTTAACTTATTACCAGGAGTAACAAGTATAACTTTAGAACCAACAGTAAATGTAGGAACATCAACATATAAGATACTTGATAATAATACTATTAATGTTGGTAATAATAGAAAGAGAGTACTTGTTACTGCTGAAGATGGATCTTATTCAACATATACAATTAACTTTGTAAGACCTCCATATAATGATGCTAATCTTCTAAGTATTGATGTTATTGGAAATGATAATAATCATTATTTAGTTAAGACTGCAGAAGATGGAGACTTTGATCCAGAGATTACAAAGTATAATGTTAAAGTTCCAAATAATGTATATCAAGTAAGAATAAATGCTACAAAGAATAATAATTATGCTTATGTATATGGAAATGGAAATTATTATTTAAGCGTAGGTTTAAATGATATAACATTATCAATTACAGCAGAGGATGGAACAGTTAAATATTATTACTTAACTATTCAAAGAGAGCCTAACGGAGATGCAACACTTTCAAGTGTAGTCGTAAGATATAACAATACTAACTACACACCTGTAAAGAGTGATAATACATATTCATTAACTATCCCTTATAACATTGATTATGTAGATATTAATTACTCATTTAGTGCATCAACAACAAGTGCTACATTCACTGATAATAGTAATAATACAATCAGTAATAAAAATGTACCTTTAGTAACTGGAGAAAATATATATAAGATAATTACTAAAGCTGAAGATTCAACAGAGATAGTATATACAGTTAACTTAAATAGAGAAATTAGTACAGTTAATACAATTGAATCAATTAGTATTAAAGAAGGAAGATTAAAGAGTAATGGAAGTAATGATTATACAGCAAAACTTCCATACGATATCAGAGAAGTTAACTTTATAGTTAAACTAAGTGATGATGCTGCAAGCTATTCAATTACAAGTAATAATTCAAATTTAACAATTAATGAAAATAATGTTAAAAACTTAGAACTTGGAGATAATCTACTTTATGTAACAGTATTAGCAGAAGATGGAACACCAAATATCTATACAGTTACATTAACTGTGTTAGATGAAGGTAGTGCAAATAACTTCTTATTAACTATTACTACAGATAAAGGAGAATTAAATCCAACATTTGTTAGAAATACTTATTATTATGAAGTAGAAATTCCATATAATAATACTTCAATAAAAGTAAGTGCTAAACCAGAAGAAGAGGATGAGGTTTCATCAATCTTAGGAGTAGGTACTTATAGTAACCTTGTAGTTGGAGATAACTTAATTTCAATTGTGGTAGAATCAATCGATGGAATTGAAAGAGTATATAACTTAAATGTAATAAGACAAGAATCAACAGATTCATCACTTAAAGATTTAAGTATCAGAGATATTAATTTAAATCCATCATTTAATTCAAGCACGTTAGAATACACAATTAACTTAGATGATAGTTCTATTCCATTTGATAGAATCTTACCAAATGCAATCGGAGCAACATATGAAGTACAAAATAATAGTGAACTTGATGATATTGGTAATATATATGATGTTGATATTATAGTCACAGCACCAAATGGAGTTAATACTACAACATATACAATTCATGCAAAACGTGTTGTATCATCTAATGCATATCTTGATTCATTAAGTGTTATGGATTATACAATTATTCCAACATTTGAACCAACTAAGACAACTTATACATTAACAGTTCCAAATAATGTTACTAATGTTTTGGTAGATGCTAAAGCACAAAATAGTAATGCAACAGTGACAGGTAAAGGAACACAAACTCTTGTTACTGGTGAGAACTTCGTTAATGTAACAGTTACTGCTGAAGATAATACAACAGTAAGAAAATATACAATTTGTATAACAAGAGAGTATTCATCAAATAAAAATGTTGAAAGTTTAGAAATCTTAAATGGAGATTTAAAACAAGAATATTCAAATGATAGAAATACATATGATGTAGATATTTATTCAAATGAAGATCACTTAGAATTCAGAATAGTTCTTGAAGATACAGCTTCATCATATGTAATAAGAAATAATAGTTTACCATCAAGTAATAATATTGTTTATGTAGATATTAATTCAGAAGATGGAACAACAAGATTACTTACATTTAATGTAACAATTAAACCAGTTGTATCATCATTACTTAAAGATTTAAGTGTAGATAATTATTGGTTTGATAGTGACTTTAATTCAAATATCTTCACATATAATTTAACAATTAATTATGAGGATGATAATCTAGAGTTTAGTTATGAATTATTAGATTCAGGAGCAACAATAACAACTGATGCATCAATTAATACAACAACTAAAAAGATTAATATTGATAATTTAGTAGTTGGATTAAATACACTAACAATTAATACAATAGATAGTGAAAATAATGATACTTCAGAATATGTTGTTAATATTACTAGAAATCCATATGTAGATAACTTCCTTGATTATTTCTATCATGATTATGATGATGGAGAGTGGAATGAAGATTTTAATAAACTAAAATATATTTATACATTAGATGTAGATAAAGATACAAGTGAAATAACATTATTTGGAAGTCCAGTAACAAGTAAAGCTGTTGTATCAGTAACAACAGAAAATGAACTTGCAAATAATACAGTACAAACTGATAAACTTGGAGCATATACATTACATAAAGGTGAAAATGTATTTATAGTAAATGTTAATCTAAATGGATACACAAGAAAATATAAGGCAATAATAACAAGAGCTTATAATACAGATAATGATTTACTAACATTAACAGTAAGAAGTGGTAGAGATTACTTTAATTTAACACCTGAGTTTAATAAGAATGAAACATCATATGAAGTTGAAGTAACTGAAGATTTAAATAGTGTTACATTCGAAGGAACAATTAGTGAAGGTGCTTCAGTAAATGGCTTAGGAAAGAAAAATCTTGAACCAGGAAATAATAACTTTGCAATCGTAGTAACTGCAGAAAATGGAGTTGCTAAGACATATAATGTAAAAGTTGTTAAACCAGCAAGTAATAATGCAAAACTTATAGATATTATTCCAAGTAGTGGTTCTTTAACTCCACCATTTGGATATGAAAATAATACTTATGATCTTATACTTGATGGATCAGTATCAACACTATACTTTACAGTTATTACTGAAGACAGTAATGCAACAGTCACAGGTACAGAAGAAAGATTAGTACCAGATGGTGAAACAGTAAGAACAATCGTTGTTACTGCTGAAGATAGAGAAACACAAGAGATTTATACAATAAATGTATCTAAGATAATATCTAATGATGCAAGCTTACTTGATTTAAGTGTTAAAGATTATCCATTCATAGATATAACTAATCATAATAGTGAAGTAGATTTTGATCCTGAAGTTCATGAATATTATTGTATTCTTAATAATGCTAAGAGATATATCAATTCAAATGATATAATCGCAACAACTAATGATGATGCAGCAACACTAAGTTACTCAAGTGAAACATTTATACCAACATCTGATTTCACTGATTATATTGTTACAGTAGTAGCAGAAGATAAAGTAACAAAGAGTGATTATCTAATTCACTTTAAACGTGAAGTTGGAACATCATCAAAGATTATTGATGTTGAACCTACGAAAGGTTACTTAGAAATGTCATTTGATGATACAACTAATGATTATGTTTGGGTAGTACCAAAAATAAGTGATGAGTTATTTGATGATCTTGGTTATGTTTTAGAAGACCCAGATGCAACAGTTACATATACTTATAATAATGAAGTTTATACAGTTGTTGTAACAAGTGAAGATGGTCAATCAACATCTACATATACATTCACACTTAAAAAGGAAGGAAGTAGTAATTTCTTACTTGAAAGTTTATCAGTAAAAGATAACTCAGGAACAAACTTACCACTTACACCTGAATTTGATAGTGAAGAAAATGAATATGTAGTACATGCATATACAAATTCAAGAAAAGTAACAATCACAGGAGAATCATTAAGTGAAATCTTAACAGTATCAATCTATAATGATTTAGATCCAACTGATACTGAAGATAGTGAGGGAACATTCCCACTTAATAATGAAGAAGAAAACTTCACAGTTTCACTTCTAGATGAAGAAAAGTCTGTTAATGATTATCATATTAAAGTTATTAAAGATACACTTACAGATAAGAACTTAACAAATCTTTACTTAATAGATGAAGATAATGTTTGTACAGGTTCAATGTGTAAGATAAAACCAAACTTTAAACCATTAATAGCAAACTATAAAGTTGATGTACCAAATAGTTATAATAAACTTAACATAGGTTATGAAACAACAAATGAACAACAAACAGTTAAGTTTAAATATAATGAAAAGTATGTTGAAAATGGAGAAAGTTTAGTTCCTGGAAATAATGTTATAAGTGTTGAAGTATATGATGGTGTTAATGCTTTAACAAGAACATATTACTTAACAATTAATAGAACCAAGAGTGGTAATGCAAATCTTGCATCCCTTAATGTATCAAGTATTGAATCAACTGGTTATACATTATCACCAGAGTTTGATCCAAATACTTTAGAATATGATATTGAAGTTTCACCAGAGATAACTGAAGTAGAAATAAATGTTACAACTGAAGATAGTGAAGCTACAAAAATCATAAATGGATATAACAATTTACAACCTGGAGAAAATGATGCAACAGTAATTGTTTTAGCAGCAGATAGAAAGACTGAGAAAACATATATTGTTCATATATTCGTTGGAGATTCTGCGAAGTCGTCTTACCTTACAGGAATCTCAGTATCAAGTGGTAAGTTCTTCGACTTAAATCCTAAGTTCAAGAAGAGTACTACAGCATATGTAGTAACTACAGATTCATCAACTGAATCAGTAATGATTGAAGCTACATATGATACAAATAAAAATATAAGAGTCGTAGGTGAAGGTGAATACAATATCTTCACAGGAGTAAATGTATTTACCTTAACATCTACATTATATGAAGCTGATAATACAACAGTAATAAGTTCAACAGTTTATACAATAAGTGTAGTAAGACCAATATCATCAAATGTTTACTTAACAGACTTGAAAGTAACAAGTAGTGAAGAAACAGAGTTATTAAATGAACAAGGATTCTATAATTTAAGTAAACCATTTGATAGAGGAACTACAGAATATGAAGTAACTGTTTCACCTGGAGTAAGTACACTTGATATAAGATATAAATTAGATGATGACTCTTCAAGAGTAGTCATCTATGGAAATAGACTTGTAACAGGAACAAATTATGTTGATGTTGTTGTATTTAATGAAGATGAAACATTAACAAAGACATATCAAATAACAGTTAATGTTCTTCCTTCACAAGACTCAACATTAAGTTCAATCAAAGTGTATGATACATATCAAGATGAGTTCTTAAATGATCAAGAAGTAGTCTATGGTATTTCTCAAGAAGACTTTGAAGCATCAAGTGATAACACTTACACAGTAAGAGTTCCATATGATACTGAAAAAGTAATCTTAGAAGCTACACCAACAAAGGATAGCTCAACAGTCATAGGAGATGGAACATATTATCTTGAGTATGGTAATAATGAATTATCATACTATGTAGAAGCTGAAGATGGAGAACACACTTCAATTTATACAGTAAATGTATTTAGAGCTTATAACTTATATCTATCAGATATTTTAGTTGATGAAGAATCAATTGAAGACTTCGATAAGACAGATGATACTTATGAGATAACAGTAACAAATGATGTTAAGAAGATGGCGCTCATTGGTATTCCTGAAGAAGAAAATGTAACAGTTACATATTCACTTGATAGTGGTTCATCACTAACAGCATCAGTAACTGAAGAAGGAATTCTTTATACAGGTGTTGGTGTTAATAAAGTACTTATAACAGTAACAGCACCAGATGAAACATTTAAACAATATCATGTAAATGTTACAAGAGAACAATCAGATAATAATTATCTTGAATACTTAGAATTTGATGAAGGAATATTCAGAGAACCATTTGAAAAAACTAGACAAAGTTATTCAATGTATATCTTAGATACATATACATCACTAGATTTAAGTAAATCACAAATAATACCTGAAGATGAAACAGCAAAATATGCAGTCTCAGGATATGCAGGATTAAGTAAGACATCACCAAACACAGTTACAGTTGCAGTCACTGCAGAAAATGGTGATGTAAGAAACTATACAGTTGAAGTAGTACTTAAACCTGAAAGTTTCTTCATGCATTACTTAAAGAGTTTGAAACTATCATATAAGACACAAGGAGAAAGTGGACAAGAAACAGTAGAAACAACACTTTCACCAATATTTGAACAATCAATTAGAAACTATACAGTAACAGTTCCATATGGAGTTTCATCAATCACAGTAAATGCAATTCCATTAAATGATGATGACGATGCAATACTAAGTGCATCAACAGAATCAGGAACATCTTTAGGAGATGCAACATATCCACTTAACTTTGGTAGAAATGTAGTAAGTATTAAAGTAACTTCTAGACTTTCTAATAGTGATGGAAGTTTTGGAATGTATAAGATAATAGTTTATAGAAGTAAGAATGCAACAGCAACACTTCAACACTTATCAGTTGAAGGTTATGCATTAAGTCCAACATTCAATACTAATAGAACTACTTATTCAGTTGATATTGATTCAAGTGTAGAAAAACTTGATATCACAGCAATACCAACAGATCCTGGAGCGACTGTTGAAATCATAGGAAATGGTAAGTTCCAAGAAGGAGATAATACAATAACTATTAAAGTAACAGCAGCAGATGGAAAAACTACTAAGAACTATTACATAACAGCTAAATGTACATTATCAGATAATAATTACTTAAAGAATTTAATTGTAAAAGATAATGATATTGAACCTGTATTTAGTAAAACAAATACTGGAGTATACTTAACAAATGTTGATGAGAATACAACAAATGTATTCATAACAGCAGTTAAAGAAGACAGTAAAGCTTCAGTAAATATAATTACAACTAGTAAAACATATACTAATAAAGAATCATTATCAATGAACTTACAACCGGGAAATAACTTCGTATACTTTGCAGTTAAGTCTGCCGCAGGTAATACAAGAACTTACTCATTAAATGTATTTAGAAGTTATTCAACTGATAATAGACTAAAAGATTTAATTATTAGTGATGGAGATTTAAGTCCAGAGTTTGATCCAGAAGTAACTACATATACAGTTACACTTGAAGATGATTTAGCAAAACTTGATAAAGTTTCAGTCATAGGATTTAAGAAACATATGGGAGCAACTGTTAAAGGAAATGGTGAGTATGTATTAAATCCAAAAGGAACAACAAGTGTAGTTATCACAGTAACAAGTCAATCTGGAGATGATAGAGAATATACAGTTAACTTCATTAAGAAGGAAGCTCCATCAAGTAAACTAAGAGTACTTAATGTATATGAAGGAGAGTTAGAACCTGACTTTGCAAGTGATGGATTCACATATTACTTAACAGTACCAAATGAAATAACTGAATTAGATTTAACCGAAGGTGTTAATGTAATTCCAGAAGATGAAAATGCAACCGTAGAGATTACTGGTAATAGTAATTTCCAAATTGGAATGAATCCAGTAACAATTAAAGTTACATCAACTAAGGGAGCAGTAAGTACATATAATATTTATGTAACACGTTCAATCTTAGCATCTAACTATTTAAAAGAACTTTATATCGAAGGTTATGATATAACACCAACATTCGATAAGACTACATTGTATTATGAATTAGATGTAGCTAGTGAAACTGAAAAAGTAAATTTATTTGCATTACTTGAAGATGAAGGTGCAACGATTGAAATTGATGGAGTTAAAGACATTAAGACTAAAGAAATGACTTTAGACTATGGTGAGAATAAAGCATATGTAAGTGTTACATCAAAGACTGGATCAAAGAGAACATATACAGTTAATGTAATCAGAGCACAAAATAGTGAATACTATTTATTAACTCTTACAACAAACACAGGTACATGGGATAAGACATTTGATACAGATACAAAAGAATATGTAATTGATGTTCCTAATGAAGCAAGCAGTATTATATTTACTGGTACTTATTCAAAGGGTGCATATGCAAGTGGTTTAGGTGAAGTTAATGTTAATGTAGGAGTTAATACTCATACAATAGTAATTACTTCAGAATCAGGATTAACAAATACATATAACTTTACTATTAATCGTCCAGGTAAAACAGATGTAGGAGTTGATTTTGTTACATCTAACCGTGGAGATTTAACACTTGAAGATAATATTTATAAAATCTCAGTACCAGATTCAGCAGCATCAATTAAATTCACAGTTACTACACATGACAAGAACGCTAAAGTCGAAATGGATGAATACTATAGACTAGATTATGGTAATAATGAAATTGAATTTAAAGTAATTGCTGAAGATGGTGAAACTAAAAAGACTTATACAATTAATGTATTTAGAAATAAAGACTTAGCTTCAATAAATATTATTAAAGATGTTATTACATTAGATATCGGAGAAGAAGAATATATTTATTATGAACTTGATCCGACAGACACTAATGATAGAGAAGTAACATGGAGTGTACTAGATGATTCAATTGCTACCATAAATAATGGAACAGTAAAAGCACTTAAGAATGGTGTTACATATGTATACTTAAGAAGTGCAAGTAATCCACTTATTTATGATAGAGTAGAAATCAATGTATCACTAAAGAGAATCACATCAAGCGTATATGAAGTATGGCATACAGATGATGAACCTAATGAACTTGCAGAAGTAGACTTTAGTTATGTTATAGGAATTGATGATAAAACAACAATAGATACTGTAATAAGTAATCTAGATAATGATATTAAAAATATTAAAGTTTATTCATCAGATATAGAAATAACTAATTATTCTAACTTCGCAGGAACAGGAATGATTATTAAACTTGTTATAAATGAAAAAGAATATGATCAAGTAGTAGTAGTCGTAAGAGGAGATAATGGAACAATTGAAAAACCAGGAAATGGTATTATTACATCAA
>CAMKAT010000036.1 GCA_946410555.1 uncultured Caryophanales bacterium
GAATAATAAGCTTTTGGCATACTTCTTACAGCTTGAGATTTAATAATACTTGCTTCAACATCATTCTTATATGTAATTTGATTTAAAATATTACTCATAGTACTATAAGTAATATTTTTAATATCTCCGTTTATTACATGACCTAAAGAACTAACAAAGCTAACAAATTTTTCTATTTTTTCTGGTAATGGTTTTTCGTGAACACGATATACACCTTGAGATGGTCTACCTAAAGGTTTACTAAACATTTCAGCTTTTGCAACTGTTTCGTTAGCAGATAACATATCATCTTCGATAAGTCTTTCACCTTCACCAACATTTCTAGCTTTAACCTCAAGTGGAGTTCCATTCATATCGCATACTACTTTAGCCTCAGGAATATCAAAATCAGAAGCTCCTCTATCTTTTCTCTTTTGTCTAATAATATGAGCTAATTCTTGTAATAGTTTTAAATCATTAACGAAAGGTTCGTATGTATCCGGACATAATTTTTCACTAACTACTTTTTGAACATTATTATCATTTTCTTCTAAAGCTTTAAATGTAGAATTTACATCATCATAATTCATTTTCTTTTTAGATCTAATAATTGATTTATAAATATCAGAACCTTTAATTTCACCGAATCTATTTATTTTCATTTCACATGTAAATGCACATCTATCTACACCTTCATTTAATGAACATATACCATTAGATAACTTGTGAGGTAACATTGGAATAACTGATCCTGGTGGATAACAAGAAGTACCTCTCTTATAAGCTTCTTGGTCTAATGCACTTCCTGGTTTAACATAATGAGATACATCAGCAATATGAACTCCTAAGATGTAGTATTGTCCATCTTCGGACATTTCAATAGAAATGGCATCGTCTATATCTTTTGTATCTTTACCATCAATAGTAAATATTACTTTATCAGTTAAATCTACTCTTCCAACTCTATCAGAATCTAATACTTCAGTTGGAATATCTTCTAGTTCATCTAATACTTCTTGAGGGAATTCATCATAGAACTCAAATTCAGCACATACAATCTTAGTGTCCATACCAGGATCATCTTTATGACCTAGTTTCTTTTCGATTGCAGCTCTATATTTGTTTTTATTTATCTCACCTAAAGACTTAAGTACAACAATTTCACCTTCAACACAGTCTTCTAGTTCATCTTCGTCCAATATGAAAGATATCTTAGTTTTGTCATCAAGTGGCTTAAATTCTAATCCATCTCTACCTTTAACAATTTCACCAACGATGTTAGCTCTTTTAAGAATTTGAATAATTTCAGCTCTATCATCCCCACCATTTTTAGGTACATACTCACCAGGTTCAGGTGGTTTAATTTCACCAACAACTATATCTCCTGATAAAGCAAATCTTAGTTTTTCTTTAGGAACAAATAAATCTTCGTGATCTTTAAGTTTA
This sequence comes from uncultured Caryophanales bacterium, assembly GCA_946410555.1. Classification (GTDB taxonomy): domain Bacteria; phylum Bacillota_I; class Bacilli_A; order RF39; family UBA660; genus UBA6985. Next base: position 1,426 of record CAMKAT010000036.1, read on the forward strand.
ATAAAACCATTTCCAGCTTCTGTAAGCGTTAATTCTCCACAGAAAATAGTTTTATTTGTCTCATATAGTTGATACATATGTCTATTAGATACAAATAACAAATATTCATCTTTTAATTCTTGTAATGCATTTTCTAGTTCTTTCTTTTCTTCTGCTGTTTCTAAATGTAGTGCATCAAAGATTTTATCGAATGAAACAAAATCCTTTTGCTTTTTTAAATAATTTAGTACGTTGTCTTTCATATTATCACCTATTAGCATTATATCATTTTTTCTTCAATAAAATAAAAAAGTACAATGAATTGTACCTTTTTTGTGTAAATATTTAATTATTTAACGAATAAATAAATTACTAACGCAAGTCCAAAGAATAAAATTCCTGAAATCATTGTTAATCTAGTAATAACTAAATCAACTCCTCTTTCCTTAACATTTTGGAAAAGATCTGCGTTACCTCCAGTAATAATTTGTGCTCCACTTTCTGCTTTATTACTTTGTAATAAAACTAAAGCAATAATTATTACGGATACAACTATTAATGCGTTTTCTAATATTGTTTCCATAAATCACCAACTTCGTTATTAATTTAACATATATATCGTAAATATGCAATAAATAATGTACTTTAGAGAAACAAATATCATTTGGAATTAAATATTATATATTTCTTTTAATGTTTTGATATATTTTTCTAAAGTATTATATGCATATTCCATATAACTACTATTTAGAATATTTATATCAATTATTTTTAATGCATCAATAATTGATACACTATTTCCAACAGATAGAAATTTTTTATATTTTTCAATAAATCCTTCTTCTTTATTTAATATTCTACTTGAAATATTTAAAGCAAGAGACGTACCTATTGTATATTGAAATAAATAATATGAATCTTGCATAATGAAGTGTTGTATTTTTAACCAACCATATTTTAAATAATCATTCTTTTCAATACCATCGTTATACTTGGTTGATATATTAAGATAAATATCATTTATTATATTCGAATCTAATTCTTCGTTATTCTCTATTATTTTAACAACTTCATTTTCAAATTCAGTTAGCATCATTTGACCAAATATAGAATTATGTAATGAACAAATAACATCATTTAAAACATATTTTTTAACCTCTATATCATCATATTTTTCTAATATGTAATTATTAAATAACATTTCATTTACTTTAGAAGCAATTTCTGTTAAAAACATAGAAAATTCAAAATTTAATATGTTATTATTTTTTGATGAATATTTTGAATTTATTCTATGTCCTATTTCATGTGCTAATGTTCTAGTTGATACTAAGTCTTCTTTAAAATTAGTTAGTATATAAGATCCTAAATATGATATAGATGTAAAAGACATTCTATTTTTTCTTTCTTTTGGATATATATCAATCCAACCATTATTAAAAATTTCTTCAACTTCTTTAATATAATCTTCACCTAAAACTTTTAATGATTGAACTACAAGGTCATAAGCTTCTTCCAATGTAATTTTAATATCAGGTATTTTACAAACACTTAAACCACTATCATAAATATTTAATTTATTAGTATTTAATAATTGCTTTTTAAGTTCAATATATTCTTTAGAAATATCTAAATGATTATTTGTTGTATTAATAAGATCATTTAATATTGAATCAGGAAGTTCTAAATTAAACATTTTTTTATTAAGCATTGAATCATAATTTTCAGTGTTTGCTAATTTAATATCTTCCCTATATTTTTTAATAAAGCAATCTAAAATTTGGTCTTCAAGATCAGCATATCCCTTAGAATAATTTTCATAAGCTTGCTTTCTAATACATTCATCTTCATTTTTCATGAGTATTGAATAATTATCACTTGTTAATTCAATCTCCAAATCTTTATCAATAATATTTTTAAACTTTAATTGTTCTAATATATTTCTATATGAATTTCTAATTTTACTTAAATTTTTAAAAGAATCATTATCAACTGAAATATGTTCATTTCTTCTTATAATTAATCTAATATATCTATTATAATGATCTAATCTTCTATCTGATAGTAATTTTAATACTTCATTTGTATTAGAACAAATAAATTTTTCAAATTTAGTATGAATATTAATTATTTTAGAATATAATTCAAGTGCTTCATTTGCTTTATCTTTCGCATCAATATTATCAATATCTAAATCAATCATTCTTTTTTGATAGCAATATAATCTTTCAATTAGCATCTCTAGTTCTGAAATTTTATTCAAAATTAACATAATACTTTCAGCATTAACTTCGAATTTTATAGAATTAAAATTCTCTATCTTATTTGATAATATTTTAAAATCTTTGTTCCATTCTTCTTGTGTTCTATATAAATGAGTTAAATCCCAATTTGTTTTCATTTTATCACCTATTCAATTATATCATGTAATAAAATAAAAAGAACTTTTAAAGTTCTAATATCTAAGTGTCTTCCCCAAAGAAATTTGAACCCCTGACTATTGTTTAGAAGGTAATTTCTCTATCCTATAAATGGAAATAAAAAGCTTTAAGATATATTTATTAAAAACTTTATAGATGTTATAATTTTTAAGAAGGAGTGTTACTTATGAAGATTGTTGAATTAACAGGACCAGAGTTCGATGAATATTCATCTAAAAGTAAATTAAATAATTTTTATCAAACAAGTAAATATGCAATCCTAATGAGTAACCACGGTTATAACTATGATCTAATAGGATTCGTAGATGAAAACGATAATAATAAAATATATGCTGCAACTGTAGTATTAAATAAAGTAATTACTGGTAAAGTTAAATATGGATATTGTCCTAAAGGATTCTTAATTGATTATTATAATCAAAAGTTAGTTGAAGAATTCCTAGTAGCACTTAAACAACATTATAAAGAAAGAGGATATATTTTCATTAAATTTAATCCTGAAGTTATCATTGGAAAAATAGATCCTAAGAATAAGTATCAAATTAATTATAATGGCAATGTAAGAATAATAGATAATCTTAAAGCATTAGGAATAAAGCGAAGACTTGAACAACAAGAGTTTGAACTTATGCAACCTAAGTATGTTGGATATATCAACTTAAAAGAATTCGATTTTACTAAAATAAATAGAAACTATAGAAAAAAGATAAGAAGATGTATCAATGAAGGAATGCAACTAACTATTGGTAATGCTAAAGAAATAGATATCTTCTATAACTTTATTAAAGATAAAACTAATAAAAGTATTGTTTACTATAGAGATCTTTATAATGTATTTAGTAAAGATAATTCAATAGACCTTTTATTTGTAAAAGCTAATTATCAAAAATATCTAGAATATGTTAGAAAAGAATATGATAAAGAAGAACAAATGAATTATAAATGGAACGATATTATTGCTAAGAATCCAAAGAAATCAAATATCGTTTCAAAAATGAATTCTGATAATAAACTTCAAGGATTTAAAGATAAAATCATTCAAGCCACTGAAGGGTTAAAGAAACATAGCGAAGCTATAATAGCTGCTGCTTTAGTAATTAAGCATCATGGTATTATAACTATTGTAGAATCAGGATTTGGTGATGAATATAGACAATTAAATCCAAATCATTTCTTATATTATTCAATACTTGAAAGATATAAACCATATTTTAATTTCTGTAATATTGGTGGTATTTCATCATTCGATGAAAATGCGCAATTTAAAGGATTAAATGATTATAGATTAAAATGGAATCCTTTATTATTTGAATTTATTGGAGAATTCGATCTAGTATGTTCTGAATACTACTTCAAGAGATTAATCAATAGTAGTTACATTGAAAAAGAATTTACTAATGCTCCATTTAATAAGAATAATCCACAACAATAAAAGCAACCTTTCGGTTGCCTTTTTTATTTATTTCTATTTGCTCTATTTCTTTCATTAGGATCAAGAATAGCTTTTCTTAATCTAATGTCATCTGGAGTAACTTCTACATATTCATCATCATTAATGAATTCTAAAGCTTCTTCTAGAGTAAATGTTCTATATGGTACTAATGCTATTGCATCATCTGATCCAGAAGCACGAGTATTTGTTAATTGTTTACCCTTACATGGGTTAACATTTAAATCGTTATCTCTATTATGAATACCTACGATCATACCAACATAAGTGTCAGTAGCAGGTCCAACGATTAATTGACCTCTATCTTGTAAGTTAAATAATGAGAATCCTAATGTTTTACCAGCTTCCATAGAAACTAATACACCATTTTTACGTGTTTGTAAATCTCCAACATATGGTTTAAAGTCTTCGAAGCTTCTTACCATAACACCTTCACCCTTAGTATTAGTAATGAATGAAGATCTATATCCGATTAATCCTCTAGTTGGAGCTGAGAAAGTAAGGTGAGTATAATTATCATCAGTTGTAGTCATGCTTTGTAATAAACCTTTTCTTTCTTGTAAATCACTAATAACTGTTGATGCATAATCAGATGGAACGTTAACAATAACTGTTTCAAATGGTTCACATTTAACACCATTAACTTCTTTAGTTAATACTTGAGGTTTAGATACACATAATTCATAACCTTCTCTTCTCATGTTTTCAAGAAGAATAGATAAGTGTAATTCACCTCTACCAGATACTTGATATCCATCTGAGTCTGGTAATTCTTCAACTAATAAACCAACGTTAGTTTCTAATTCTTTTTCTAGTCTTTCTTTAATTTGTCTAGAAGTAGAAGATTTTCCACTCTTTCCTGCGAAAGGTCCATCATTTACTAAGAAGTTCATTGATAATGTAGGAACTTCAATAGAAATTGGAGGTAGTGGTTCTGGTTTATCTTTAGTACAAATTGTATCTCCGATAGAAATATCTGCACAACCTGCTACAGTAACGATATCACCATAGTAAGCTTCAGTTTTTTCTACTCTATTTAATCCTTCGTTAACAAATAATTTAGTAACTTTAAATGATTCTAAAGAACCATCATTTTTACATAATGTAACTAATTCACCAGCTTTAATTCTACCTTTAGTAATTCTACCAATACCAAGTCTTCCGATATATTCATCATATGCTAATGTAGAAACTTGTAATTGAAGATTATCTTCAACTGATCCCTCATATGGTTTTACTTGATCCATAACTACATCTAATAATGGTTCAATACTATTAGTACTTAAATCATTATAATCTAATGTAGCTATACCATCTCTGGCAACACCATAAACAATTGGGAAATCTAATTGTTCATCGTTAGCATTTAAGTCTACGAATAAATCGAATACTTCATTAACTACTTCATCAGGTCTAGCATCTTTCTTATCTATTTTATTAATAAATAGAATTGGTTTTAAGTTTTGTTCTAATGCCTTAGATAATACGAATCTAGTTTGAGGCATTGGTCCTTCAGCAGAGTCAACTATTAAGATAACTGTATCTACAGTTCTAATAATTCTTTCTACTTCTGATGAGAAATCGGCATGTCCTGGTGTATCTACGATATTGAATTTAACATCTTTATATCTGATAGCACAGTTCTTTGAATAGATTGTAATTCCTCTTTCTCTTTCGATTTGGTCAGAATCCATTACTTGGTCTACTACTTCTTCATGTTCATTGAAAACACCATTTTGTTTTAATAAAGCATCTACTAATGTACTCTTACCAGCGTCTACGTGTGCAACTACTGCAACATTGATAATTTTGTCCATTAAGACTCACTCCCTTTTTTAAATAACTATGTAATAATACCTCAAAAGCTTAAATTTTGCAAGAAAAATAGGTATTCTGTTTAATTTAATAAATAAATTAGATATAATTTAGTAAGGTGATAATATGAAAATCTTAAAGAAAATTTATAATTTCTTTTCTAATAATAAGCTAGTATCAATGACTTTATTCTTTGCAACTTTTATTATTACTTATTCATATTATGTTAATGAAGTAGTACCATTTGGTAAGTATTCACTCCTTTGTGTAGACTTTTATCACCAATATGGACCAATGACTTATGAATATGTTCATAGGTTACTCGGAAATGGAAGTATAGTTTATTCCTTCTATCAAGGTTTGGGATTACCAATTTTTAGAAACTTCTTAAATTATTTAAGTAGTCCTGTTAATTTATTACTTCTCTTCTTTAATAAAAGTAATCATTTAACTGGTTTATCACTAGTCATAGGACTTAAAGCAGTATTAAGTGCTACTACTTGTGCATATTATTTAAAGAAAAAGTTTAAAAATGATTCTATTCTTTTAGTTCCTTTATCTCTACTTTATGCATTTAGTGCTTATTATAGAGCCTATTATTGGAATCTAATGTGGATAGATGGAATGGTATTCTTACCTCTTATTACATTAGGTATAGAAAATATTATTAATAATGATAAATGGAAATTATATTTAGTATCATTATTTATAATGATTATAGCTAATTACTTTATAGCTTATATGATTTGTATTTATTGCGTTATATATTTTATTGTTTACTTACTTTATAAAACTGATTATAAAAAGAAATTTAAAGATATATTATTGTTTATTTCTAAAAAGACATTAAAGTTTGGTGGTATATCACTACTTGCTGGTGCTTTAACAGCATTCTTAATGTTACCAATGGCAACAAGTATGGCATCTATATCCGCAACTGGTAGTGAAATGCCTACTAGTCAATATTATTTATTTACTTTAACTGATTTTATTAAAAATCATTTATCATGTGTTAACTCAGTAATATTTAAAAGTGATCCTGTTAATACTCCAAATGTATCCGCAGGTATTATAAGTATATTTCTATTATTTACTTATATATTAAATATAAATATTCCTAAAAAGAACAAAATTTGTTATTTATCGATATATATAATATTCTTAACAATAATTTTTGTTCCTCAATTAGATTTTATTATTCAAGCATTCCATGTACCAAACGATTTACCTTATAGATATTCATTTATTTATACATTTATAATGATAATCATTGGTGCTTATTCAATTCAAAATTTAGATAAAGAATCATTTATTAAATTATTAATATCATTTGTATTAATTATTGGATTTGTTCTAATTATTTATAATGAAGGTTTTGATAATGCTTCAAAAGAAGCAATATTAATAAATGTTATAGTATTATCTATATTCTTATTATTCTTCTTACTAGGTAAGTATTTAAAACCATATAGATCAATATTCTATTTCTCACTTATTCTTGTAGCTTCGATAGATTGTATTGAATCTATGAATTATGGATTACAAGTATCTCAGATAGCTAAAAACTTCTATTCATCTACTGAAGAAATGGATAGAAAAATAGATTACATTCATAATTATGATAATTCACAATTCTATAGAATTGATGCAGTTTATAATCACACATTAAATGATTCTGCTAAATCATTCTATAATGGTATTACTACATTCTCATCAATGGCTTATGAGAATATGGCTAAATTACAAAAGAAACTTGGTAATAAAGGAAATGATATAAATAGTTATCTATATGTTATTCAAACTCCTGTATATGATATGATGTTTGATACAAAATATATCATTGGAAATGAAATAGATACAAATAGATATACTAGATTAAATTATAAAGATGATAATATTTATCAATTCAATATGTCTTTAGGATTAGCTTACGGTGTATATGATGATATATTTGATTGGGATTATAAAAATACCAGTCCTATCAAAGTTCAAAACGATTACATTACAAAAGCTACACATGTAGAAAATGTATTTAACGAAATGACTCCGATTAGAAAAGAAGAGTTAGCAAGTGACTCATTAAGGTTAGTTAAATATACTTATGAAAATCCAAAAGAAGTAATGTATTTATACTTTAAAACTTCATCAGTATCATTCATTAAGATTGGCAATGAATTATATGCTAAGAATGATGATTATCAAAGCATAGAGTTAGGACCTTATTCATATAATGATTATGATGATGAATACTTAATATCAGTATTAAGTGAAGATGAAACAATAGAAATAATAGTTGGTTATAACTATTACTTAGAAGATAGTGCTATTCCTTATTACATTGATAGTAATAAATTAAATGAAGCATATGAAGTATTGAGAAATAAAACAATGGCTATTACTTCATTTAATGAAGATACTATTACTGGTCAAATGTATTTAAATGAAGATTCATTAATATATACATCTATCCCTTATGATAAAGGATGGGAAGTATACGTTAATGATAAAAAGGTTGAAACATATTCAATCGGAGATGCTCTACTTGCATTTAATGCTGAAAAAGGATTAAGCAAGATAGAACTAAGATATAGAATTCCTAAATTTAAATTAGGTTTAATAATAAGTACTATTTCACTTGCTATAGTATTCCAATTATTATATTTAGATAAAAAGAAAACTATTAAGAAAAAATCTTAATAGTTTTTATTTGTTTATAAATAATTTATCTACATTAATCTTAGGAATTAATAATCTAATATTAGTTTTGTTATAAATAGTATATTTCTTTGTTCTTATTTCAAGTTTTTCTCCATCAATACACCATGGTTTCTTTTGATATTCATCAAACTGTATTTCTAACCTACTTGCTTTAAACATCTTTATTCCATCTACTTTTTCTGGATGGGCAGTAATAACAGCATGACCAATAGATGTAATAATATCTTGTCTCTTCTTTTTACTACATATAATTACTTCGAATTTATCATCATCAAGTTTAACATTTTTAGCTAAATTATTTTGACCAGCGATCCTAGTTGATGAACAGATTAACATTAATGATGCATCAGTTTCAAAGACTTCACCATCTGCATTACATTTAATGTGATACCATTTAGTATCAGAAAAATAATCTTTTATTCCATTATAGACGTATGCAAGATAACCAAATTTTTTCTTTTCTAGTCTAGAAGTTTCATAAGGAATATTCATAAACTTACCAAAACCAGCAACATAAACAAATGGTCTATTGTTTACCATTGGAATATCTATTTGTTTTTCTACACCATTTAAACACATTTCTATATTTACTTTTATATTTTTACCATAACCAAACATCACTCCGATGTCATTTGTAGTACCAACTGGAATATGAGCAAGAAGTAATGGATTCTTTCTTTGAAGATTACCATAAGTGATTTCATTAAATGTTCCATCACCACCCATAGACATTACTAAATCAACATATCCAATGTGTGAAACTATTTCTTTAGCATGTCCTTTATATTCGGTAGCTATTACATAAACTTTATATCCATGAGTTTCAATCAAACTTTTATACTCTTTGATATTTGACTTTTTTAAAACATGACCACTATTTGGATTATATATTAGTGCACAAGTTTTCATAATTCACCAACTCTTCAATCACTTTCACTTAATAAATCTAATTTGATTATATCATAGTAATTATTAAATATATCTTAAATAATAATTTGAAAAACAAAAAAACTCAGGAATACCTGAGTTAATTTCATAATGGAGGGCCTAGTCGGATTTGAACCAACGATCAGGGAGTTGCAGTCCCACGCCTTACCACTTGGCTATAGACCCATCGATAAATAGATTATAGCATTATATTTTTTATATTTCAATAAAAA
>CAMKAT010000037.1 GCA_946410555.1 uncultured Caryophanales bacterium
CCTGGTAATTCTTTCTTTAAATGAGTACGACGCATTCTCTTTTTAGTTTTACTAGTTCTTCTAAATGGAACTGCCATCTTCATTCACTCCTTTCGTAATTATTCATTATTACTTTCAAATTCCCATCCATTACCACTTACATTTTGTAATGTACTTCCTTCTTTTTTTATTTGAATAGGAACTTCCGAAACAATATTCTCCCATAAAATTGGTAAAATATCAAGTAAATTTCGATTTTTGTTCAAATATTTCTCATAATTACCTGCAGAATCGTCTGCTTCTGATTCAAAATCATACTCAGTTTCCTCTAAAGTAACTGAATCTTCAAGAATCATAGTACCAGTAATAGTAAGATTATAATCAAGTTCATCATATTCAGATATAGTTAAATATCCATTAACATGAACATTCTTTAAATCTTTAATATCACCTTTATCAAATTCTTTAGGGAAATTAACATCTTGATCAACAAATACTTTGTTGTTCATATTAAACTTATAAATTTCTATATTCATATTATTTAACTCTATTCATTTGAGACATTATTTGTTTTACTTGTTTACTATTAGGTTTTCTTCCCATTGAAGCCATTAAAGCTCCAATCATTTTTTCATTGATTGGTGGGTTCTTTTCTAAGTATTTCTTCATTACAGTTCTAGCAACAAAGAAACCAATAGCAAATCCAACGATTAGTCCAAATAATACTAATAAAATATCATGTAACATAATATCACTCCTTGTAAGTTATTATACTTTAATTATTCACAATAAACAAGAATTATTCGTATACTATAAGCTCATGTTGAGCACGAGTAACTGCTACATAATAAAGGTTTGCATCACTTGAGAAGTTATTAATAATAACACATGCATCAAACTCTAATCCTTTTACTCCATAAGCTGGAGATACTACTAACTCTGTATTAAAGGATTCAGTATTAATATCTATTAAAGAAATAATCTTATAATTCTTTTCAAAAGCTTTAACTATAGCTTTAGCTTCATCTATACTCTTAGTTATTACACATACACTCTTATACTTTTTATGAAGATAATTAATATCTCTACCAATATGTTTTAAGTCTCTGATATCCCTTTTAATTACAGGTGTAGAAGTAGCTCTTCTTATTGCACTAACATGTTTAAGATTTAGGACTTTATTTGCATATTCGATAATCTCTGGAGATGATCTATAAGTCTTATTAAGTTCTATATATTCTCCATCTTCATAAAGGTCTAATAATACTTTTAAATTATCATATTTATAGAATGGATTAACAGTTTGGTTAACATCTCCTAAGATAGTAAAGTTAGCATTCTTAAATATTTTTCTAATTATCTTATATTGAAGATAAGTGTAATCTTGAGCTTCGTCTATTACTACATGTCTCATAGCTACTTGATAAGGGAATCCTTCAAGTAAACATTTAAGATAGATAAATGGAGTTGAATCTTCATAGTTAAGTACTTTATCTGATAAGTTATTATTATTTTCTAGTCTTGAGAATTCTTTTTTGTAATAATTCTTAAATACTAATGAATCAAACATAACTTTATATATCTTTTTATAATCATTATAGAAATTAGACACTTTCTTAAGCTTAGACATAATAGATTTTTTATCACCTTTAGCTCCTTTGAAGTAAGAGTTATTAATCTTTTCTGCGATTAGTTCTACCCTTTCAAAAAGTGGTTTATTAGAATATCTTTCATGTAAAAGTTCATTTAGTTCTTCTCTTAAGATTACTTTTTCTTTAAATTCAATATCATCTAAGAATTGAGATGCTTTTTCATAATATTTAACAAACTCTTCGATAACTGTAGCCATCTTATCAGATAGTTTGAATCTAATTAAATCATTATCTTGTTTAACACCTTTATAATATCTTTCTACGAATGATGAATAAGGTTCTACTCTATAGTATTCACTAATAAAAGTAGATGCAAATTCATGATATGTAGTTTGTAATGTATTTTCTTCTCCTAAGTCAGGAAGTACATTTGAAATATATTCTGAGAATACTCCATTTGGTGAGAATATAAGTACATTTTGTGAAGTTAATACTTCAAATCTATAAAGTAAGAATGCAATTCTATGAAGTGCTACTGAAGTTTTACCAGATCCGGCGATACCTTGAACTATGATATTCTTACTTCTTTCATTTCTAATTACTTCATTTTGTTCTTGTTGAATTGTATTAACGATGTTACGCATCTTATCAGACTTAGATTGAGCAAGTACATTTTGAAGCATATCATCTTGAATATTCATTCCTGTATCAAAAATATCTTTAATTTTTCCTTGTTCGATTAAGTATTGTCTCTTTTGAGAAATAATACCTGTTTCTCTTCCACCTGGGGATGTGTATGAAGCTTCTCCTAGTTCATCATAGTCATAAAACATTGATGAAACTGGTGCTCTCCAGTCTACGACATGATAATCAAGTCCTTTTTTAACTGAAGTAATACCAATATAAATAGGTTCATCATTAAATACTATTGATGCAAAATATGGTTTATCTTTTACCTTAACTAATTTTCTTAATTTCTTAAGTTTAGTATCAAGTCTATCTACTTTTCCTTCATTCTCATATAGGAATTGAGCAAGTTCTTCTTCATCCATTTCTTGTTGTGATTCCCACATAAGTTTTTGGAATTCTTTTAAGTCTTTTTCTTCTTGAAAAAGATTTCCACCTGCGGACTCTAATTCTTCGTCTATTATCTTTTTAACATCCTCTAATTTTTTCTCTTCAAGTATCATATCTTTATCAGATATAGACATAAAATCACCATCCTCAAACATAACAATTATATATTATATTTAAGTGTTTAGACAATAAAAAGAAGTAATACTTTACTTCTTTTAACATTAAATACTATTAACCAATTTTTCACTTAATAATATTACTTTATCAGTATATTTAAACTCATATACAAAAGTACATCTTTTAGGAAATTGAGGTGTTCCATTTAATACTCTTCCACTAGTAATATCTATTGTATAATTTTTAAAACTATATACTAATTCTACTTTAAATATACCATCATTAAAATCTATTAATCCTGCGCTTACAAAAGCAATTGATTCAAATACTTCTTTTTGAGATTTAGCTATATTATCTTTTTCTTTTTGTTTATATAAGTTATATAAATCATCACTTAAGTTGATTTTATAATCATCTGTCTTATTATTCATATAACCTACTTTAATATCATGAACTGTATTATATAAAGCTCTATAAAGATTATTCATATCATATCCAGGAAACAATTTAGATATCTCTTCATTAGTTAATAGTTTATACTTTTCTCTTTTATTAATTCCATACATAGTATCTATACATATAAGACTCATAATAAATACAAATGAGAAGAATGTAAAACCTAAGATTTTTAAATTACTTATAAAGAATACTGGTATATCAAGAAAAAATACAAGTATAAATGCTTTAACAAAATATAGTGTAGTTTCTTTTACTCTTTCCTCTTCAGGAAGACTTTTTATATTAGTAGTTAAGTATTGAATATATATTGCTAAGACTCCGATTAAATATAAAGAAAATGAAAAATAATTTTTACCAAAGCATGCACTAATAAGTATGATTATTAAACCTTCAGGAATAATTACTTTACTCTTAAATGGATTATTTTTATAATCTAAGTTATTTCTTTTATTCTCTAAATACATAACTATTACAAGGATAGTCATTAATACTATATATAGAAATAGTCTCATATTATCACCATTAAAATTATAGCATTAAAAAACTAGATAATATATATCTAGTTAGTTATCTAACTCAAAAATAATATAATACTATTTTATATATTTGCGCATTTTATCTTTTAAGACAGCATATAGTTTATCATTTTTAATTTCATATTTATAATCAGTACCAAAATATGGAACACTAGAGTCATCAATATAGAATAACTCAATATCCGTATAAAATAATTCTACGTTAATAGCATCTTCTAATTTTTCTAATTGTTGATCATTCAAAGTACTTATATCAAATATCAAATCTTTTCCATCATTTTCTAATATATTTAAATCATACGTTTCAACAAGTTTTGTTTTTGCATTTTCAATATCTACATGTGCTACGCTCATTTAATCCTCCTATTTTCTCCCGATTCATTATACTCATCTATATAGATTATATCACTAAAAGTCATATCATTTTCCTATTTCTAGATTACATAATAATTAAATAAAAAAGATTAGTTTTTAAAACTAATCTTTAAATATAAATATATAATCTAAAAGTTTAACTTCATCACCACGTTTAGCTCCAGCATCTTCAAGAGCTTTATCAACACCCATTCCTTTAAGTTTTCTACCAAATCTTTGGACTGCTTCATCTTCAGTAAATCTTGTCATATAGAATAAGTTTTCTATTTCTCTTCCAGATAACTCCCAAATATTACCATTTCTTTTAATAGTAAATGGAGCTTCATTCTTATATTTAAATAGAATGTGTGATTCAATTTCACCTTTATTATAAAGTTCTACTTCATCAAGTTCAGATACTTTAGTACCTAAATAATTAATAAGTTCTTTTAATCCTTCGTTATTAAGTGCACTTATTTCAAATACTTTTAAGTCAGGATATTTTTTCTTAAATTCTTTTAAGTTAGCTAAAGCATTTGGTAAATCCATTTTATTTGCAATAACTACTGATTCTTTTTTATCTAAGTTATTACCATAACTCTTAATTTCATTATTAATAATTTCAAAGTCTTCGATTGGATTTCTTCCTTCTTCAGCACCCATATCAATTACATGAGCAAGTATCTTAGTACGCATAGCGTGTCTTAGAAATTTGTGTCCTAAACCAATACCTTCGCTTGCTCCTTCGATTAAACCAGGAAGATCTGCCATTACAAATGTACCAGTTTCAGCAAATACTACTCCAAGATTTGGATTTAATGTAGTAAAGTGATAAGCACCAATCTTTGCGTTAGCATTACTAATCATATTAATTAAAGTTGATTTACCAACAGATGGCATACCAATTAAACCTACATCTGCTAAAACTTTAAGTTCACACTTAATTCTTAACTTTTCACCAGGTTCACCTAATTCAGACATCTTAGGTGCTACATTTTCATGATTAGCAAGTGCACGGTTTCCAAGGCCTCCACGACCACCTCTTGCAATAATAACTGATTCATTAGGTTTAGTAAGGTCAGCTAAAACATCTCCAGTATTAACATCAGTAATAGTAGTTCCACATGGTACTTTAACTACTACATCTTCAGCATTAGCACCATTTCTATTTGAACCTTTCCCATTAACACCTTTATCACCTTTAATGTGTTTCATCATTTTTAAATCTATTAAAGTTTTAAGTCCTGGATCAGTTACTAGTTTAATAGAAGCACCTTTACCTCCATTACCACCATCTGGTCCACCCATATCAACGAATTTTTCTCTTCTAAAAGAAGTACAACCATCTCCACCTTTACCAGCTTCAACATTTAATATAACTTCATCGACAAACATTAGGATTCCTCCTTTTCTTTTTTAAGCTCAATTATTGTACAACCAATATTCATATTATACAAGTAATATTTCTTTACATACTTATTTCTTTTTAAGCTATTATGAATAGCATCTTTTAAAACTCCACCTGATTTACCATGTATTACCATTATTTTTTCTTTACCCATACGGTAATTTTCATATACAAAGTCATTTACCACAGTTGTAACGATATCACGAGTATAACCGTGAACATCTAACTGTGGTAAGTAAACTGTAAAAGGATCTATTGGCTTATACATTTTGATTAGTATTAGGTGCTACAGGTTGTACTGGTTGAACTGGAGTTACAGGTTGGGCCACAGGTTGTTGTGGTGCAACTTGTTGTTGTGGTGCAACTGGTTGTGGAGCTACTGCTTGAGGAGCAGCACCAACTTGAGTCTTTTGATAATTTTCATCACTCATTTTATTTTTAAGTTCCATAATTCTTTCTGTAAGTCCACAGTTATCCATAACTGTATTTAGTTCAGGAATTGATGTAACTTCACCTACGACACTTAAACTTAATGATGCAGCAGTATTTGCAAACTTAACTGATTCATCAAGTGTTAATCCCATTGCTTGAGCAAAAGTAAATGCACCAGTAAATACTGAATCAAATGAAGAAGTATCTACATTATTGAATTGAAGATCTGGAAGCATTTTAACTTTACCATCTTCAACATAAAGTATCTTATGATTATTAAGTAAAATAATATAATTACTTTGACCATTAATATCTACCAATTGTTGATACATAGATACATAACTTTCTGCGCTACCATCAAGTTTAGCTTTAGTTAAATTAACTGCATAATTTTGATTAGTAATAATCCATGTACACTTCTTAGCAATATTATTTATTTCTTTATTAATTGTATTTAAATAGAAAACTGATTTTAAATCTGCATTAGTATTAATAACTCCAAGAGTTGCAGGTACATCTGTACCATCAAATACAGCCCAATCAGGAGTGAAATCAAACTTAAATCTCTTTAATGCAGAAGTATCACTAGAATATAAAATCTTTGTTATATTCTTAGTAGCATTATTTATAATTAAGTGATTAACGGCACTACCACCTTCATAATCTGTCTCTAAATATTTAGTATTAATTTTATGTTCTTTGAAAGTATTTTGAATTTTCTCTTGATAAGAATCATTTCCAATACTTCCTACATAATTAACATGGAATCCCCATTTAGCAAGTAAACATGCAGAAGTTGCAGATGCATTACCTACGGTTTCAACCTTTTTATTAATTCTAAAAATATCTCCATCTTGAGGAAACTCTACCAAATTCATATAAATATTTATCGCAGGTTTTCCAACAGTTATAATTTCCATTTAATCATCCCTATTCTCACTAATAATTATATTAAATTTATAATCTCATGTAAATAAATCTAAAAAGAAAAGATGCTTCAACTAAGCATCTTTTAAGTTTATTTTTCCAAATGTTATTTTTCTTATTAATTTATTAAACATTGTTCTTCCAAGTATTTCATCAATAAGGCCAAGTTTTAATGATAATCCTATATAAATTGGTGCACCAATAATTACATCAATGATTATATTAAATACTGCTGTCTTTTTACTAAATGCATCAAATGGTAAGAAGTGATTAACAAGTACTAACACAAATAACATTGATAAACCTGGGATTAGACTTTTTAATATATTCTTAAATGCATTTGTATAAGAGTATTTATTTTCTTTTCTAAGAATTAATAATCCAATTAAAATACTTATTGAATATCCAATCATTGTTGCTGTAATACTTCCTAAGTATGTTGGTAATCCTATTTTGTTATAAAGAATCATAATAGGAATATCTAAACCTGCATTTAATACTAGTCCTAAGATAGCTACGATATAAACTGCATGATATTTATTAACACTTTGACATAATGTAGAAACTATCATAACTAGATTTCCTAGAAGTGCACTAAATGCCATAAGTCTTAAGATATTTCCTCCGATTTCACTTGGTGTATAGAATAGTGTCCAAATTGAATTTGATAATACACTAATACCTATACTTAAAGGTAGAGACACAAATACAATCATACTTAATGTTTTATTAATTTGTCTTTCTACATCTTTATGATCTTTCTTAGCGAATGATGATACTATCGTAGGAACTAAACTCATTGTCATACCCATTGCCATTGCATTAATAATAATACAAATCTTTGGTGACCATGTAGCAATTGCTGCTGCGATATTCTCTACTTCTTTTGCATCAAACTTTATATATTCAAGTAATCTTAATACTAAGATTTGATCTGTTTCATTATATAAAGAATTAATTACACTAATTATTACAAATGGAATTGCATAAATAATAATTTTTTTAGTTATTTCTCTATTAGAGATATTATCTTTAGTTCTAGATTCTTTAAGTAAATTATTTTTATTAATAACTCTTTTTAAATAAAGGTAAGCTGCAAGTCCTCCGAAGAATGCACCACTTACTGCGATACCAACTGCGAGTGATAAAGTACCTCTGAATACTTTATAAGCAAGGAACGAACCAGCAAGTATAACAAATATTCTTACAATTTGTTCAATAAGTTGACTCATAGATGATGCACTTATGTATTTATGCCCTTGTAAGAATCCTTTAGTAATACTTAAGAATGGTATTAATAATACTGCTGGTGATAAACATCTAATTACAAATGCTACATCCTCCGCAGTATTTCCACCCTTCAAATTACCTATGATAAACATTCCTATTTCTTCTGCGAATACAAATAGAATTAAGAATGAAGTAATACTAATAATACTTATAATCTTTTTACCAATCATATATGCTCTTTTTTTAGCATCTTCCATCTCAAGTGCATTATACTCTGAGATTATCTTAGCAATAGCATCAGGTAGTCCTGCACTAGAAATACTTAAGAATATCATATAAATATTATAAGCATAACTATAAAGGTCTCCACCTTGATCTCCTACTATTTGGTAAAAAGGAATAACATATAATAAACCAAGTAATTTAACTATAACTATTACTGCTGTTGCAATAACAGTTCCTTCTACAAAGTTATTCTTTTTCATATAACCACATCCATAAATATTATATCATTTTTAAATTTTATTTCATATACAAGAAAAAAATATAGTTATTTCTAACTATATTTAAATTCTTTTAAAATTATTTTTATTATAAATCATGAAATATATATCTTTTACAAAAACTTTAATGTCTTACTCTTTTATAAAGATGAGATGGATAATTATACATATCTGGTATCCAATATAAAAGGAATGTCTTCATAAATAAATCTATAAATATAATTAAAAACAATAAATTAATCCAACTATTTTTCTTTAAGAATAAATAATTTATATATAATAAAATACCTAATAAATATACTACATCCATTTGATATCTAACTATTACATATGGACACATAAGTACTATAAATACTGCACTAATAATAATAGAAAGAATAATAAGTAAATATATACTTAATAATTTATGTTTCTTTAATACATTTCTAAACTTCTTACTAAATATAGTAATAATCGGAATAATAAGCATTGGGTAATTAAAAAATAATCCAAAATATTTAATATATGGGAATGTATCTCCGAATGGTTCTGTATAAAATAAGAACTTCTTTAACTCTGTAGTAAAGTGTTTTAAATTTAAATTCTCAAACAACATATTAGTTTGATCAACTGCAGTTAATTGATATTTTTGACCAAACTCAAAAACACTATCGAATCTTGCATAGTTATATAACATTAATAAAAGTCCAATGAATATAAATGGTATAAAAGTAAGAATAGCAACTATTACTTTATTCTCTTTCTTTTCACTCTTAATTAAACTAATAAGTGCTGGGAAGAATAAAAGATTAGTAAATCCAAGTGTTGGTCTACATCCAAAGATAAGTGCACCTAAGAATGCTCCGATAAGAATATTTTTAAGTTTTTTATCCTTTTCCAAATAAGCTTTTATATAAAAATAAATACTCCATATAGAAAACATCATTCCGCTTGTTATCGCTGTAGTATAAAGCGCAGGATAATCAATTGCATACCATACAGATGCTAAAGAAACACTTACTGATGCAAGTATATATTCTGCATCATTTATTTTAACTTTTGTTTTCTTCTTTAAATAATAGAATAAAAAATAAATACCTATGATAAATAAACCTACATATATTTGAGTAGCATGATATGTTTTAAGTGATTTACCAGTTAATAATCTAAATGGTAAAAAGGTTACAACCGCAGGTACTACTCCAAAATAAACATAATATCTTCCTTTGTAATATGCATGATCCCATTTATACGGAATACTTAATTTTTCTCTTTCTTCAGTATCATAAGGATTCTCCATTTGAGATAACTTAGTACTATATATAGGATCATATTCTATATATACATGTCCTTTTAACATAGATTCGGCTAGTAACTCATATTGATTTCTATGGTACATATTTTCCCCATTCCATTCTGGAGATAAACCCATAGGTAAATCAGCCAAAAATATAGTTAAAATAGCAGCAATAATTATAATTATATTCTTCTTCATTTAAACAATCCTTACCTAAATTAATTATATTTTTAAGACACGAAAAAAGCAATCCGAAGATTGCTTAAGTTTTTGTTATTAGCAACATATATGAAAAAACTAGCAAATTACAAACATTTTATTTCATCACTTCTGTTTTAATTTCTTCTATTATATGACCAATATTTCCTTCACCAGCATACTTGGTCATATCGAAGAAGTTATCATTTATATCTAACCATTCAAGTTTATTAACCTCTTCTACCAATACTACATCTTTGTTTAATATTCCATAATAAACTTCTAGTGATTTATTAAACGAAATATATTCTATATTCATAAAATGCTTTAGTTCAACATCATTTTTACTAATATTAGTTTCTTCTATTAATTCTCTATATGCCTCGTTAAGTCCATCATTTTCTTTTTCAATTTTTCCACCAACTAAATT
>CAMKAT010000038.1 GCA_946410555.1 uncultured Caryophanales bacterium
ATCAGGATAACACCCCTCTAATATTCTTATACACGGTTACCCCCTTAAATTACTTGAAATTTCTTTCAAAAATGTTCTGACCCCCTCAGAAATTAAAAATTTGTTTATTTAAATTACAAAATATTTTAAAATTCGTTTTAGTTAAATCTTCTTATAATAAAAAGATATAATTATTACTAGTTTACTAATAGATTTATTTTTGTTATTATATAAATAGTAAACATAGGAGGTGTTTATATGGCATTCGACAGTATTAAGAACGCATTGTTTCCTAAAGATGATACTGAATCTATCGAAGATGAATCATATGATGTAGATTCTAAGAGTGTTTCTAAAAATGGAAGTAAGATGGTGCTTGTAGAACCTCGTGCATATTCAGAAAGTCAAACAATTGCGGATCATTTAAAAGGAAGAAACTCTGTTGTTGTTAATTTAAAAAGAGTAACTAATGATCAAGCAAAAAGAATTATAGATTTCCTTAGTGGAACATTATATGCTATCGGTGGAGATATGCAAAAATTAGGAAATGGTATTTACTTATGTACTCCTAAAAACGTAACAGTTGATGGAAGAATGAGTGATGCTGAAGAGGATAAAAAGGCTAAAGCTAAAATTGAAGACGATCTAGATTTCTAAAAATAAAATTAAGGTGATTATATGAAAAAGTTTAGTAAAAGTTTTTCAGGATATAATACCCATGAAGTTAATGCTTTTGTTGATGATGTAGTTAAAAATGTTGATGAAATGCTACAAAAGATGAAAGCTAAAGACATGGAGATTGATAGACTGACTAAAGAATTAGAACATTATAAATCTATGGATGCTACTTTAAATAGAGCTATTGTAATGGCTGAAGAAAGCAGTAAAAAATATAAAGAATCTAGTTTAAATGAATCAGATTTAATAATTACAGAAGCAAAGAAAAATGCTAATAGAATTATTAATGATGCATTAACTAAAGCTGAACATATCGAAGAAGAATCACAAAGATTAAGAAGAAATATAATCACATATAAAAGAAGAATTAGAAATTTAATTGATCAACAAGCTGAAATTGTTGACGATTTAGATAAAATAGATTTGTAAAGGATACCTGATGGTATCTTTTTTTATTTATAATTATGATAAAATCTATTATAGGTGATACTATGTACAAGATAATAAGTAATAATTTGATTAAAGACAACGTATATATGTTAGAAGTAGAAGCACCACTTCTTGCTCACTCAATTAAACCAGGTGAATTTATTATTATCATGGTAGATAGTATGAGTGAAAGAATACCTATGGCCGTATATGACATAAATGGTGATAATATTATTATTGTCTATAGTGTAAGTGGAGCTAGTACTCATGAACTTAAGAATGCTACTTCAATTCATTCTTTATTAGGTCCTTTAGGTAATGAGTCATCTTATACTTTTAATAGTGAACTTTATATAGATAAAAAAGTATTATTACTTGTAAGTGGTACTGGTATTGCACAAGTTAATAGAATATCAAAAAGACTAAATGAATTAGAAATTAAGAATGATATTTATTCGGTAGATTATTCTATATTTGATGATATTAAAATGATTGAAAAAGATAATTTAAGAGATTTAATTAAAGAATATGATTCAATACTTACTGTAGGTTCTTTTGAATTTATGGAAAATGTTGTTAATATTTCTAAAGATTTAAATAAAGAAGTAAGAGTATCTTTAAGCCCTTTAATGTTAGATGGAATTGGATTATGTGGAGCATGTAGAGTATTAATTAATGGTGAAATTAAATTTGCATGTACTGATGGTCCTGAGTTTGATGGTACAAAAGTTGATTTTGATTCTGCTAAAAAACGTATGGAATTATTTAAGACTGAAGAAGGAAGAAGATACCTAAGAGAAGTTGAAGGTAATACTTTCACAGGAGGAAGAGCATGAATGATGGATTAAAGAAAACTCCTATGAGTATGTTAGATAAAGATACACGTATACATAGCTTTGATGAAGTAGAACTTGGATATACTAAAGAAGAAGCTATCAAAGAAGCAAGTAGATGTTTACAATGTAAGAATCCAATGTGTATGAAGGGATGTCCTGTTGGACACAAAATACCTGAATGGATTAAAGCTATCAAAGAAGATAGATTAGATGATGCTTATAAAATTATTAGTGAAGTCTCTTCTTTACCTGCGATTTGTGGTAGAGTTTGTCCTCAAGAACAACAATGTGAAAAGATGTGTGTAAGAGGACTTAAAGGTGAAGCAATTGCTATTGGAGCATTAGAACGTTATGTTGCAGATAATGTTTCTAGAAGTTTAGAGTATTTAAAGAAAGAAAGTAATGGTAAGAGAGTTGCTATCGTTGGATGTGGACCTAGTGGTATTACTTGTGCAACTGATCTTGCTCGTGAAGGATTTGATGTTACTATTTATGAAGCATTACATCGTCCAGGTGGAGTTTTAGCTTGGGGTATTCCTGAGTTTAGACTTCCAAATAGAATTGTTGATGAAGAAATTAATCTTGTTGAAAAGTTAGGTATTAAAATTATTTATGATACTATCGTAGGTAAAACTATAGATTTAGATGATTTAATTAAAGAATATGATGCAGTTTATATAGCTAATGGTGCAAATAAACCTAAATTTATGGATATCCCAGGTAATGAAGCTAATGGTGTATATTCAGCTAATGAACTATTAATTAGAGTAAATTTAATGGATGGTATGTTAAATGAATCTAGAACACCAATAAAGGTTCCTAAGGTTGCTTATATTATTGGTGGTGGTAATGTTGCTATGGATGCAGCTAGAACTATAAGAAGATTTGGTAGTGAGACTCATATCATGTATCGAAGAAGTCATGAAGAATTACCTGCCTTAGGTGATGAAACTGTTCAATCTGAAGAAGAAGGAATTATTTTTGATTATTTAACTACACCAATAAAAATACTTAAAGATGAAAATAATAAAGTAATTGGTATGGAATGTATTAGATATGAATTAGGTGAAAAGGATGAAAGTGGTAGAGCTTCAATAAATGAAATTCCTAATTCAAATTATGAAGTTAAATGTGATCAAGTTATATATGCTATTTCAAGTAGTTCTTATAATATAGCTACTCGTGATAGTGATATCCTACATTTAAAGAATGGTCTAATATTTACTAATGAATATGAGACTAGTATAGAAAATGTTTATGCTGGTGGAGATACAGTCACTGGACCAATGACAGTTATCAAAGCAATGGAAGCAGGAAGAAAAACAGCAAGTAAAATTATTGATAAACTTAAGTGATGTGATTATATGCATAATAAAAGGATAAAGATTGTTATTATTGTTGGTGTTATTTATTTAGTTTTATTATTAAGCGTTGATGTTATTAAAGTTTTAAACAATAAACCATCACTTTCTAATAATAAGACTACAGGTGTTACTAATGGTGAAACTTTCACTTCATTATCACCTAGGAGTGATGAAGAAACTACTGAAGTTACTGAAAGTACAACTGAAACAACTGGGACTTCTGAAACTACTACAAATGGAGTACCTCATGAAGAAGGTACAACTGGAAGTACAAAACAACAAAATACAACAAATAACACTATGAGAGGAACTACTACAACTACTAAAGCTATACCAAGTAAAATTAGTTGTAGTAATAGAGAAAAGATATCTTTATCTACTGAAGAAGTTCTATCTAAGATAGGACATGCATATAATTCAAATAGTTGTTTAAAATGGACTGGATTTATAAAAGGTAGTAAAGATACTTATGATGGAACTATACCTACTGAATGGTTAAATGATCCTATTTATTTATCAATGGCTCAACCTGGTGAATCTAGAAGTGAATATATGGTTAGTGTTAATAGAGATAATGCTCATGTCATGGGTGTTACAGAAGATAAACTTAGAAATGTACAAGTAGCTATTGGTGCTGTCTATAAAACTAAAGATGGTAGTTTACCTAGTACTTATACAATTAATTATGGAAAGATTAAATTATTTGGTTATTCTAAATCTAAAAAGAAATGGGTTATTTTAGATTCCCAACCTCATCCTATGAATGTTGTTCAATATCAACTTCCTTGGACTGCTCATTTACCAACAACTGATTATACTAATAAGTATGTTGATCATGGTAGTTATGTAAGTATTACTTATAGTAATAATGATATAGATGATACTCATTTAATGCATTTCTGGGGTAAAACAGTTTATTATGATAAGAGTGATTACTTATATTATGCATCTGCATATGAAGTGTGGACTTCGACTCCAGCAGCGGTTGGAGGACTAACTGCAACATCTGGAATTGATACTAAAGATAAGCCAGGAGCAGAGGCTTTACAACTATATTCTAGTTATGGAATGAAGGTTACTACTTCAAGAAAAGTTCTATGGGGACATACTATTCCAATGAGTGAATATGACTACTATAGAGATAGTGTTCAATTACAAAATTTGTTTAATTTGAATTAATTATGATATAATAATCATCGTGGTGATAAAATGAAAGATATTATAATTAAGATAATTAGTGTTGTAGCTATTGTTAGTTTTGTAGTTTTAATATTATTTATTATTCCAAAATCTACAAGTACAACAAAGCCAACAGAAACAACAACTACAAGTATGGATAAGGAGAAAGAATATATGAATGGTAAACATCATGTAATAATTAAAGTAAAAGATTTAGGAAGTATTAAATTAGAATTAGATGCAGATACAGCTCCAATTACTGTTACTAACTTCTTAAATTTAGTAGATCAAAAATTCTATGATGGACTTACATTCCATAGAATTATTGATGGTTTCATGATACAAGGTGGAGACCCTACAGGAACTGGTATGGGTGGAAGTGATGAAAAAATCACTGGTGAATTTAGTTCTAATGGTATTACTAATAACATTTCTCATGTAAGAGGAGTAATATCTATGGCAAGAAGTACTGATAGAAATTCTGCTTCAAGTCAATTCTTTATCGTTCAAAAAGATTCAACTTACTTAGATGGACAATATGCTGGATTTGGTCATGTAACTGAAGGTATGGATGTTGTAGATAAAGTAGTAAAATCTGTTAAAGATAAAGTAGGTAAGAATGGTGCAGTTGCTGCAGCAGATCAACCTGTTATCGAATCAATTACAAGAATAGATTAATATTTTAAAGAGACCTATTAAGTGATATAATTATAAAGTGATGAATATGAAAAAATTTTTAAAGAAAAATAATTACTTTATTTCATATCTACTTATGTTTATAGGTCTTTTTTCTATGGCATTTTATATGTATATATATTCATGTTCACTTATTGATAAGAGTGTTTATGAATTTGCTTTTAACTTAAGATATAATCTTATTTGGTTATTTTTCTCATTATCTTGGATAATACTATTTATGTTTATATTTTATATTACTAAGAATAAGAGAAAACTCCTTATATATAATTTAATTACTATCGCGTGTATTACTACATTTATTGTTCAAATCTGCTATTGCCAAGAAATGCACAAGTTTATGGTTTTTTCTGATCTTTTTGTTGCAGGGGAAGGACTTCAATATGTAACTAGTATTATTCCTTCATTTGATTATTTAATGGGATTTATTGCTTTATGTAATATTGGTATTCTTGTTATCGTTAATAAACTTTTAAAGAGTGAAAAAGAAAAACTAAATTATACTAATAAATTAGTTATATTTATTCTTTTAGTATCTATTATAAGTTTTAGATTAGTAGCTTATGTTTCTTTAGGATATGAATCTAAGAATGTTGATTTTAAGAATAAATATGAAACTAATTATAATGCTAAAAATATTTATAATGATTATATTAATCCTAACACTTCAATGTATGTAAGTGGTTTATATGAATATGGATTAAGAGCTATGTATAAATTTTTCTATAATTTAATAACTATTGATAGAGATGCATTAAAAGAAGAAATAGATGTATATAATTCTTTATATAATGTACCTTTAGAAAAGAATGAATATACAGGAATCTTTAAAGATAAAAATGTTATTTATGTTTTAATGGAAAGTGTTGATTCATGGGTTATTGATGATGAAACTATGCCTACATTAAATTACTTAAAAAATACAGGTTTAAATTTTACTAATAGATATTCGCCATTCTTTAATGGAGGTCAAACTATTAATAGTGAATTTAGTATGAATACTGGTCTTTATGCAATTACTGATTATGATACTATTTTTGATATTGATACTGTAGATTATAATTATAGTTTAGCTAATACTTTAAAGAAAAATGGTTATAGTGTTAATTCATTCCATGCTAATACTGGTAAATTCTATAATAGAAGAGAGTTCCATAATTTACTAGGATATGAAAATTATTATTCTGGAGTAGATCTTCAAAAGAGTAAGAAGTTAAATAAAAATACTAATTATTTTGTAGATTCTAATTTTATTAAAGATGATTATTTATCTAATGCTATGTTAAAGAAAGATGGTAAGTTTTTATCATTTATGACTACTTATTCAGGACATTTAGATTACAATAAATTTAATAAAGTATTTAAAGAAGTAGATGGTAATATTACTAATAAATATAATACTGAAGAAGAATATATTTATAGAAGTCTAGTTCATGATACAGATGAATTCTTAAGATTATTATTAGAAAAATTAGAGAGTGAAAACTTACTTGATGATACAGTTTTAGTTTTAGTTAGTGACCATTATGTTTATGGTTATAGTGATGCTAATTATGTTGCATTAAAAAAGAATGTATCTAATGATCCTAAAGCATTACAAAATACTCCATTTATAATTTGGTCTAAAGATATTAAACATAAAGAAGTTAATACAATCTTAGATACTGCTGATATCTTACCAACTTTACTTAATATGTTAGGTATTGAATATAATCCAATGAATTATATTGGAGAAGATGTATTTAGTAAGTATCATGATAATTTTGTATGGTTCTCTGATGGAACTATTATTGGAGAAAACAATAAAGATAATCTTGCTAAAGCTAATTTAAATATAATTAAAAATAGAAATATTTTATTAACTAATTATTATGGTAGGTGATTATATGAATGATTGTAGAGAAATAGTTTTATATTTTAATAATGGTTCAAAATTAGTGCCTGTTGATATTGCTAAATCATTAAGTGATAGATTTAAAGATTTAGGTAATCCTTTAGTTTTAAATCCTGAAGGTAGTTCTATTCAACCACTTGTGGTATTTAGAGAAAATGCTTCTATGATGATTACTATGACTCAAATGACTATTAATATGATTATTGATGGTACTTATTTTGATAAGATGGATACTATTATATTTGATTTAGTTGATTTATTTAATGATATGGATATTAAGTTTACTAAGTTAGGAATAGTTTATTCTATTTTCTTATCCGGTAAACATAAAGAATTAGTAAGAGAAAAACTTTTAGATTCATCAATTATACCTAATGATATTTTAGAGTTTAATGTTGCTTTCTATAGACAATTAGGATTAAAGAAAGAAAAGATTAATTGTTGGGAAAGACTAATAACTAATACTGAAAAGTTTGATGATTTATTAGTTCAATTTGATATTAATACTGATACTAATCCTGATAGAGATATTAATATGAAATTTATTAGAGAGTTTATTAAACTAGCTGATGAATATTCTGAAGAAAGAATTGATTTTTAATGAAAAGATATAATGTATTACTTTCTATACTTTTAAGTATTACTACAGTATTATTAATTATTAGTATATTTTTATTTAATGCAAGATTTGTTAAAAAAGTTTTATTTAAAAATAATATTGTAGATACTGTTTATAATGAAATTGATAAAGACATTGATGAAGAAATATTTATTGATAAAGATCTTTTAGAAATAGATATTATTAGATATATAGATAATGGATATTTCTTAAATGTTAAAGGAAAAATAATTGTTAATAATGAAAATAAATATGAAGATATTTATGCTAAACATATTAAGCTTTTTAATAAATATAAAATATCTAAATATAAAGGATTAATTTATATTCTTACATTTATATTTATTATAGGAACTGGTGTAATATTTATACTTACTAAAAATAAACATAAGATAGATTATATTTTATTAATTAGTGGAGTATTAGATATTATTATTTATGGAGTTATTTTCGTATTTAATAAGTTTAGTCCAAGTGAATTAATAATAGTTAATACACTATTACATATCTTACTTGCAATTGGGGTTCTTTTCTTAGTTTCTTCATTAGTTCTTATTAATGAAAAGAGAATTAAGAAACTTCTTAATTGTAAATAACTATTATTATTTTCTTGCGTAAATACTTTATAAAATTTATAATTTAAGTAGGTGATATTATGAAAAAGAGAAAAATTCTTAATGTATTACTTTTTGGTTTATTTGCATTTTTATCTTGTTATAATGTAGTATTTGCTGAAGGTAATTGTGTTTTAGGTACTGAAACTACTAAAGATGTTAAAGGTATTTTAAATATATTTCAAATTGTAGCACCATTAATTATGCTTGCTTATACAATCTTAGATGCAATTAAAGCTGTTAACTCTGGTGGGTCTTTCCATTTTTCAGATGGTGGAGATATGCCTGGACAAAAAGTTGTTTCAAGATTTGTTAAAAGATTAATTGGTGTATTACTATTATTTATACTTCCAACTTTAATTAATATTTTATTTATGTGGGCTGGTATTTGGGATGAAAATGGTGGCTGTGACTTTGGTGGAAGTAATGGTGGAAGTGGATCTACTAATCCTGATGCTTATGGTTGCTATGAATATAAGATTTGTGAAGGTGGTTGTGGTAATGGTTATAGATGGGGTACTGCAGCTGATAATGAAGGAAATACTAAAGTTGATAATACTAAATGTGGAAGAGATTCATTTGGTAATAAAGAACAATGTTATGCATGTAACCATGATGGTAGTATTATGAAATGGAAAGGTAACTCTGGTTCTGATGCTGATTGCCAAAGTGGATATCATGTAACTAATGAATCAAAGGATAGATGTAAGTAGGATTAAAATGATTAAAGGTAGAATTAAATACGATAGAGTAACTGCTTATTTAATAGATCTTTTACTAGTTGCTGTATTAGTAACTTTACTTATTCAAAACTCTATTACTAATCCTTTTTATAATAATACACTTGAAGCTCAAAGAGAGTTTACTCAAACTTATAATACAGAAGTTGTTAAATATAATTTAGATAATAAAAATGAATTAGTTAAGTTTGTTAAAGCAGTTGCTCCTGCTTATAGAACTCAATTTATAAGAAAGAATTTTGCATCTTCTTTATGGTATGTTGTATTAACTGTTTTTTACTTTGGTTTCTTTGCTTGGTTTAATGATGGACAAACCTTAGGTAAGAAAATAAGTAGACTTAAAGTCGTTAATAATGAAGATGGAAAGAGTGCATCCTTAAAACAATTAATTGTTAGAAATATTTTTGGTGGCAATCTTTTATTACTTGGAAATAATATAGCTATCTTAGGTTATGCTATTTTACCAATAGTAAAAAATAGTTTTGTATTTATGATTATTACATCTATTTTATCTATTGTTTCTGTTATTCTAGATGTTGTATTTTTATGGTTATTTTTATTCAAGAAAAATGGTAGAACATTAGATGATTTGATAGGAAAGACTAAAGTAGTTATGATTCCTAAAAAAAATGTTTCAAATAATCAATAATTGTGTTATAATCTAACGCGTGAAAGGACGTATTAATATGGCTACAAGAAGTGAACTTAGAGAAAAAGTTATGACTATTCTTTATCAAATTGAATTATATAAAAAGAATAAGATTGATTATAATGTTGATGATGTTATACGTGAAAATGTAGAAATAGAAAATGAGTTTGTAAAAGAAATGGTTTTTGGTGTTATAACTCATATTGAAGAAATAGATGAAATTGCTAATACTAATCTTAAAGATTGGAGAATAGATAGAATTGATTCTATGGGTAGAGCAATTTTAAGAATGGGTATTTTTGAACTTAAGTATATGGATACTCCAGACTTAGTTGTTATTAATGAAGCAGTTGAACTTGCTAAGAAATATTCAATTGATGATGTAAGAAAAATGATTAACGCAGTTTTAGATAAAATTGTTAATGAATAAAAACAAGAGATTATTTATCTCTTGTTTTTTT
>CAMKAT010000039.1 GCA_946410555.1 uncultured Caryophanales bacterium
CCTTGATTATATTAATAAAATGCTTCCAAATATCTCTGGTGATGTAATTGATAAATTAACATCTCTTCAAAGTGGTACAATGGTTACCTTTGGTACAGCATTTAAAATTCCAATTATAGTAAAAATGGATATGCCAAATCCAGCACCATATTCATCAAACTGTGATGTAACTGCAAGATGGAAAGCTTAAAATTGAATACGGTTTATGTAAACCGTATTTTTTATTATTATTAGTTATTGTATAATTTTATTGTAAGGAAGGCGTGAGAAAAATGAAAAAAAGGAATGGTTTTACATTAGTAGAACTGCTTGCAGTAATAGTAATACTTGCTATTATAATGATAATAAGTATACCTAGTGTATTAAATACACTAACTGCTGCAAGACAAAAGACGTTTGGAGAATTTGTTACAAAAGTCTATAATGTTGCACAAACTAAATATATAAAGGATGGGCTTCTTAATGGAGAACCAAATTATGTAAAATACGATATTACTAAAGACTTAGATATGTCCTCTACAGGAAACTATAAAGGATATGTTGTATTTCTAAAAACAAAATCAAATACAACAGATGTTTATATAGGTATCTCAGATGAAGAATACCATACTGCAACTAAATATGGTAATAATGATACTGATGTAATTAATTATATTAATTATAATTTAGGAGGAGAGCCAAAATTTTCACCAGAACTATCAATTACCAACGGAAGAGCTAATTACTTTGTAAGTGGTAAAACTGATGATTTTTCTCTTACTAATGGAGATGTTAATGAAGAAGAACTAATTAATACAAGTGAGGGATCTTTACTAGTTCCTATATCAAGTGATAATATTTCATCAACAAATGGAATTATTAGTAATCCAGAAAAAGATTTCTTAAAAGTAGCAAATGAATTCTTTTATAAAGCAGCATCTTCATTTGAAAATGATAAAAATAATGCAAATAGTCCATATAAAGTTCAAATTGGACCAAAAACATTTTATGTAGAAAGCACTCCTATAGAAGGAACAAATTATATATATACTTACCCAGTAAACGTATTTTATCCAGATGCAGCAGAAAAGAATTACAGTGGTTATGTAATAATATTACATTCAGATTATCCAAATGCTTCAATCAGAGGAATACCAATAACAGAAAGACAAACTTACTTTGCATTTAAAGATGCAAACTATCATACAATTACAAAAGTTAAAGGAGTAAGCCCATCACAAAATCGTCAAGTAGTAACAATGACATACCCATTAATACAACATAATGAATATATTTATACAAGTAAACTAAATCTTAAAAGAATAGATAACTTAACAACATATGATTTAACAACAGCATATTTACAAGGTTTATACGATTATAAAGTATTCGAAAATCAAGCTGCCGAAAAAGATCTTGAAGCATTTGAAGGTAAAATGAAAGCAAGAAATATAATGACTAATAATTATCAATATTTCTGTGCTAACGATAATGAAACATGTGAAATACCTGATTCTTACTATAATTTACAAGAAGTATTGGCAAATCCGCCATTTGACCTTGCCTTAGAGTGGGAAAGTGAAAGAATTAAACCAAATTAATTTTATATATACTAAATAAGATACTTGCAAAAGTATCTTATTTAATTTAATGATAATTACATTAATTATTTTTTTTAAAAATAGTATTATCAAATATATAAATATATGATATATTTAATATACCTAAAGGGAGATTTTCTATAAAACCGACTAATGGATAATATTGGGAATCTAATCGACTTAATGTGTTGAAGACCTTGCTATTTATAGTGTAGGGATCCTAATTTAAGTAGTGTGATGCCCACCTCGTGCGAGCGGGCTTTTATATCCAACTTCCTTTAGGTATCTTTATGTTAAGGAGACATCTATGAAAGAACAAGAAAAGCTAAATAACGAAGAAATATTATTAAATAATAAATTAGCATTATTCATAATATCAATTATATTATTATTAATCGTAGCAACTAGTTGTGTTGCAATAAGACAAACTGTTAAATACATAAATAGTTCTTCGAAAGTAGCACAATTAAATAATCATAGAGCATATAAATCAATTAACTAATAAGAGTGATGAAAAATCACTCTTATTTTATTCTAAACTTGTATAAATATTAAATAGTATATATAATTAATAGTAGGAGAGTTGAGTTTATATGAGAAAAAATAAAAAGAAGAAATTTAGTCTAAGAAAATGGTTAAAAGGTTTTACATTAGTAGAATTATTAGCAGTTATAGTAATATTAGCAATAATAATGATTATAGCTATTCCAAATGTATTAAATGTTATGGAACAAGCAAGAAAAAAATCATTTATAGAATTTGCTCAAAAATGTTTTAATGAAGCTGAAAAAACATATATGACTCAAACAACTATGGGTTCATTATTAAGACCAGCAGAATTAACAGAATATGTTTATGATATAAGAAAAGATATAGGATTATCAAGTACTGGTGATTACTATGGAACTGTTAGTATATTACTACTAAATAAAGGAGATAATAATACTAGCATAGCTAAAAGAATAACATTATTTGATAAAAATTATTATTTAAGTTATGATGAAGATAATAATAAAGGACCTTTAGATGTTTCAGTAATAGTAAGTAGAAGTGAAATGGAAAAACAGCTAGGTTTACCTACAAAATTGGAAGATTTAGATCTTAAATTATTAAAAGCGGGTGCACTTATAGACATATGTAATTTTTGGGAAACTGCAGTAATTGATGCTGCAACAAACACTCAATACTATTGTACAAACCCTAGTCACAGTGATAATTATGAAGAAAAAGAAAATGGGGAAAAAGAATGTAAATATAGAACTTCAACATACGATTTAGAGAAATCAAAAGAGGTATTTATAAAATATTTTCAAGGAAAAGAATTAGTTACTTGTCCTTTAAGTTAAATAAACAATAAATTTAAAATACATATATTATATGTATTTTTTTATTTGTAATAATGATTATTAATTAATAAAATGATATACTTATTTATAGTAGGGAAGTGTTCAAATGAGAAAAATCGTAGATGGAAATACTGCTGCATCTGAAATAGCATATTTATTTTCTGAAGTAGCAACAATTTATCCAATTACACCATCAAGCCCAATGGCTAATAATGTAGATATATTAAGCGGCGGAGAAAACTATAATCTATTTAATGATAAAGTTCATGTAACTGAAATGGAATCTGAAGCAGGAGCTGCAGGAGCAATGCATGGTGCTTTACTTGCAGGTTCACTAAGTACTACATTTACTGCATCACAAGGATTATTACTTATGATACCTAACATGTATAAAATGGCTGGTGAATGTTTACCAGGAGTAATACATTGTGCATCACGTACTGTTGCAACACATGCATTATCTATTTTTGGTGACCATTCAGATATATATGCAACAAGACAAACGGGATTCTGTATGTTAGCATCATCAAATGTTCAAGATGCTTATAATCTTGCTGCTGTTACACATTTAAGTGCAATCGAAGGAAGTTTACCATTTATACATTTCTTTGATGGATTTAGAACAAGCCATGAACTAAATGTAATTGAAACAATTAGAAATAATGATTTAATAAGATTAATAAATAAAGAAGCTTTAAAGAAATTCAAAGATAGATCACTTAACTTAGGTGTATCTAAACAATTTGGTATGGCTGAAAATGAAGATATTTATTTCCAATCAGTTGAAGCAAGACAAGAGTTATATGATGCGATCCCAGATATCGTAAACAAATATATGGAATCAATTAATAAACTTGCTAAGACTAACTATAAACCATTCAATTATTATGGTGATAAAGAAGCAACTGATGTAATCGTAGCCATGGGTTCTGTTAATGATACTATCAAGTTAGTAATTGATGACATGAATAAACATCATAATAAAAAGTATGGACTTATTGAAGTTCATTTATATAGACCATTTAGTACTAAGTATTTATTAAATGTACTTCCAAAGACAGTTAAAAGAATAGCTGTTCTTGATAGAACTAAAGAATCAGGATCTATCGGAGAACCTTTATACTTAGATGTTTTAGCAGCTCTTAAAGATATTAAAGTACAAATTATCGGAGGAAGATATGGATTATCTTCAAAGAATACTACACCTGCACAAATAAAAGCAGTTTATGATAATCTTGAAGGTAAGATGCTTAATAATTTTACTATAGGTATTATTGATGATATTAAAAATACATCATTAAATGTAGATGAAAGTTATTTTGTTCCAATGAAGAACTTAGAATTACAAATATATGGATTTGGATCAGATGGAATGGTATCTGCATCTAAAGATATAATGCATATTCTTGGAGATAATGGAAACTTTGTTCAAGGATATAATGAATATGATTCTAAGAAGAGTGGTGGAGTAACAATATCACATTTAAGAATTGGTAAGAATTTAATTAAAGCTCCATTCTATGTAACTAATGCAGATATCGTGGTAGTTACTAAAGATGAATACTTCACAAGATATGAATGTTTAAATAAAATTAAAAATCGTGGAACACTTTTAATTAATACAACTGATGAATCTAAACTATTTGAAAAATTTACTAAGAGTGATTTAGATATAATTGCATCTAAGAAAATCAGAGTATTAACTATTAATGCTGAGGAAATAGCTAATAAGAATAATATTAAAGGAAAAATTAGTAAAATAATGGAAGTTATAATACTTAAACTTCTTGGAGTTAAAGATCCTTTAGAAAAACTAAATGAATCTATATATCAAACATTCCATACTAAAGGTGATGATATCGTAGCTAATAATCAAAATGCTATCAAAGAAGCAATTACTTCAGTAAATAAAATAATGATTAAAGTTTCTGATAAAGAACTTAAAGAAGTAAAATTAAATGCTATAGAAAAGATTAATAAACGTCTTGGAGATACACTAACAGTTAATGACTTAAAGAAATTTAGAAGTGGTGAATTCCCAGGAGCATTAACTCAAAAAGAAAAACGTGGAACATCAAATTCTGTACCTAAATGGAATCCAGAAAATTGTATTCAATGTGGTATGTGTTCACTAGTATGTCCACATGCTGTTATAAGACCTTTCTTAGTAAAAGAAGAAAAAGGTATCGAAGCAATAGGAGCTAAAGAATATAGATATATAATTAGTATTTCTGAAAAAGATTGCTTAGGTTGTGGTTTATGTGCAACTGTTTGCCCAGGAAAAGCTGGAAACAAAGCACTAACTATGGATACACCTGATTACAAGAAACAAAGTGAATCAGATAAATTATTTAAGAATTATGAAAATCCAAAACTATTTAATAAATTTACTATCAAAGGTTCACAATTTGAAAAACCAAAATTTGAATTTAGTGGTGCATGCGCAGGATGCGGCGAAGCTGCTTATATTAAATTATTAACTCAATTATATGGAGATAATATAGTAATAGCTAATGCAACAGGTTGTTCATCTATTTATGGAGGATCTGCTCCAAGTACACCATACTCACTTCCTTGGGCTAACTCATTATTTGAGGATAATGCAGAATTTGGATATGGCTTACATTTATCTTATAAGAATAAAAGAGATAGATTAAAGAATTTAATCGAAGAATATATGCCTGAGTTTACTCCGAATGTAAAAAAGATAATGAAAGAACTTCTAGATAATTTTGAAGATTTAGAAGTAACTAAAGAAGTTTATGAAAAATTAGATAAGATTAAACTTCCAAAAAAACTAGGAGACCTAAGAGAATATATCAAAGCAAGAAGAGTAGTATGTCTTGGTGGAGATGGATGGGCATATGATATTGGATTCAATGGAATAGATCATGTACTATCTTCAGAAGAAAACATTAAAGTCATGGTTCTAGATACTGAAGTATATTCTAATACTGGTGGTCAAATGAGCAAGTCTTCTCATTTAGGACAAGTTGCTCAATTCGCGGGTCTAGGTAAAAAGAATCATAAGAAAGACTTATTTAGAATAGCAATGTCTTATCCAAATTGTTATATTGGAACTATTTGTTTAGGATCTAATATGATGCAAGCAATTAGTACTATGAAAGAAGCTATGGAACATAATGGCCCATCAATAATCATTTGTTATTGTCCTTGTATTGAACATGGTATCAAAGGTGGCATGGGATGTTCTCTAGCTGAAGAAAAACTTGCAGTAGACTCTGGATATGTATTATTAATGAGATATAATCCTGAAACTAAACTCATAACAATGGATTCTAAAGAACCTAACTTTGATAAGTATGACGAATTCTTATCTAATGAAGTTAGATATAGATCACTTAAACTTAAAAATAAAGAGTTTAGTGATGAACTCTTAAAACTAAATAAAGAAGAGGCTATTGAAAGATATAACTATTATAGAGATTTAATTGAGAAACAAAAGGGTGAATAAGCTCTTTTGTTTTTTTATTATCTTTAATATAATTAATATAAGGTGAGTGTATGAAAAGTAATAAAGGATTTACACTGGTTGAGTTATTAGCCGTTATAGTTATATTAGCTATTATTATGATTATAGCTATACCATCGGTATTACAAATAATGTATGTAAGTAATAAAAAGAATTTTGAAAATTATATAACTAGAATTAATAATGAAACTCAAAAAGAATATACAAAAGAAAGTATTAATAATACTACGATAGGAACAAGAATATATAATATTGAAAGAGAATTAGGATTACCTTCAACTGGAGAATTTAAAGGATATTCTTTAATAGTACCATCAGCTGATAAAGTATATATAACTTTATATAATAAGCAATTTGGTTTTATTGCTAGAGTATATAATAAAAAGAATCTTTCAGAAAAGATAGAACTTATAGAAAAAGTGCCTTTAGAAAAATTAACTCCAGAATACCTTTGTAGTCAAGTTGAAGAATGTGTAGAATGTGCTTATTTAGTTGTAGACGAAGAAGGAAATGAATCAGTTAATATAATAACTCCTGAAACTCATGAATATGACGCACTTCTTAAAACTGGCGATTCATGGAGAGACCAAATGAAAAAATTAGTACCACTTGAAGAAATTACTGAAATTAAATATAGTGATTCAGTACCAGAAGATAAAGTAATAGTATCAACTGATGAATCAAGATATCTAGTTTATATGTGGAATGTAGGAACAGTAATATATTATTCATCTGAAGCAGAAAAGATATTTTTAAATAGTAATTCAAATAATATGTTTAGAGAATTAACTAATTGTACTCACATAGATACTGATAAATTTAGATTTGATGAAGTTACCGAAGCAAATTATATGTTCTATAATGATCAAAATTTATTATCATTAGATACTACAAATTGGAACTTTAAAAATATAGTAAATCTAACTAGAGCATTTAGTAATCTTAAAAAAATAGAAACATTAGATGTTTCAAATTGGAATGCACAAATAATTAAAAATTTAAATTATGTTTTTGCTGGAAATGATAATCTTAAAGGAACTATAGATATGTCTAAATGGTCATTTACATCACTTGTTTCTTTTGCATTTTCATTTTCTGAATGCAAATTATTAGAATATATAATATTACCTAATACTAAATCTAAAATTAATACATTACATGCGACTTGGAATTATTGTGAAAAATTAAAACATATTACAAACTTAGATAATCTAGACGTATCTAATGTAACTAAATTTGCTTTAACATTTAAGTATTGTAAGTCGATAGATGAAATAGATATGAGTAAATGGGTAATGCCTAATTTAAATGAAATAGATTGGACATTCCAACAATGTGAAAAAGTTAAAGAATTAGATTTAAGTGGATTCAATTTTTCAAAAGTAGCAAGATTTAATGGAATATTCTATAACACATTAAAACTAGAAAAAGTAATATTTAAAAATAAAGATTTTAGTAATGCAGTTAAACTAAACACTGTATTTGTAAACTCAGGTATACAAGAAGTAGATTTAAGTAATGCTAAATTACCAAAAGCAGAAGAAATGAAACAATTCTTTTATGAATGTAAAAATTTGAGAAAAATAGATTTAAGTAATATAGATGCACCTAATTTAAAAAGCTTAGTACAAGCCTTCCAAAATGATCAAAAACTTGAAATTCTAAATTTAACAGGATTTAATGCACCAAATATCGAAGAAATGGGATTAATGTGTTTCCATTGTGATAGTCTAAAAGAACTAGATTTAAGAGGATTTAACTCTACAAATTTAAAATCAATAGCAAATACCTTTAATAGTTGTACTGAATTAACTACAATTTATTCTAATAAAGATTGGGTATATAATGCAGATGCTAATTTAGGAGGAACATTCTGGAATTGTCCAAAACTTAAAGGTGGAAGCACGGGTATTTCATATAATACTAGTAAAACAAATGGTGATTATGCAAAAATAAATGGAGGATACTTCACATTAAAGGGATAATTAATCCCTTTTATTTTGTATTAAATTAATATAAAATATTAATGAAAGAAGGAATACTATGTTTGATAGATTAATTAAATTAATAGGTAGAGATTCTCTAGAAAAAATACAATCTAAAAAAATACTTCTAATTGGAGTAGGGGGAGTAGGTTCTTCCGCTTTAGAAGCTCTAGTAAGAAATGGATTTAATAATATTACTATCATAGACTTTGATACTATAGATATTTCTAATTTAAATAGACAACTTATTACTAATAATGATAATATAGGTTCTTCAAAGGCAAAAGAAGCTTGTTTAAGAGCTAAATCTATTAATCCTAGTATAAATATCCAAGGAATAGAAAAACGTCTAGAAAACGATTCTTTAGACGAATTATTAAGTAATAATTATGATTATATAATTGATGCCTGTGATGACATTAAAGTTAAATATGCTTTAATTGAAAAGAATCTTAAATATAATTCAAAATTAATTACTTGTTTAGGTACTGCTAAAAAGATAGATCCTACCAAATTAGAAATAACAACTTTAGATAAAACTATTAATGATCCTTTAGCAAGAATATTAAGAAAAATGACTAAAGATAATAAAATTAATCAAAAATCAGTTAAAGTAGTTTCATCGAGAGAATTACCCAAAGATATAGAATTTCTAGGAACAGCATCATTTGTACCTAATTATGCAGGTATTCTATGTGTTAACTACATCTTTAAAGATATATTAGGAGTAAAATAATGAAAGATATAAAAATAGATAAAAATTATTGGTTAATAGGATTTATATTCTTAACAGTTATACTCGTAGGAATAGGAATACTTTTAATAAGTGAATAAAGAATCTTTATAGATTCTTTTTATTTTGACATTAAAGTCCAAAAAATATATAATAATTGAAGTCAAACAGGAAGTGAAAATATGATAAATCCAGTAACAGAAGAAGAAACAAATATTCTAAATGCTCAAAAAGATCCAATAGGTAGTATTAAAACTCAAAATATAATTGAAACTTTAAAAGATATAGATAAATACATTAAAATATTAAAAAAAGCTAAGAAGAAAGAAATAAAATCATTAAATGAATCAGATGTTAATTTCAAATTAGTAAAAGATAGTTTTAAATTCGATATTAAACTAGAAGTTAAAAAAAGCGAATCAAAAGAAGTTGAAAAAATCAAAAATGAATATGACGAAGAAATTAACAAATTAGAAATAGGTAAAAATATACTATATAGAGAACTTATATCTGATGAATTAAATTTAACAATAATAA
>CAMKAT010000040.1 GCA_946410555.1 uncultured Caryophanales bacterium
GGCACGTGCTCTATCCAACTGAGCTATGGAAACATCATTTAAATTATAACATAAAAAAGGTACTTTAAATATCTCTTTCTTTAACTCAGTTACTTTAAGTTCTACTACTACCTTTTATAGCAAGCAACTCTTGAATATGACTCCAAATCAATTTGGCCGGCAGTGCCGGCCATTTTAAATTAATGAAGGCATTGAGTCCATATTAATTGTCGCACCAGTGGTGCGACTTTCATATATTTCATTATCTATAAGTTTATTTTTTATAAGAGTATAATAATCATCCAGATAATCGCTTCCTTTCAGAAGTATTATATGAAAAGTTGATGTCGATTTTTTAGAGATTATGTCGAAACAAAAAAATATCCCTAAAAGGGATATTTCTATTGTCTTGTATCTAAAATAATTGTTGTTGGTCCATCATTTACTATTTGGACTTCCATATCAGCTCCAAAGACACCTGGATAAGTTTTAATCTCCTTATTTAATTCTTCATTAAATAATTCATATAACTTAATTGCATCTTCTCCCCTCATAGCATTTATATAAGAAGGACGATTACCTTTCTTAGTATCTGCTTGAAGAGTAAATTGAGATATAGATAGAATTTCTCCACCTACATCTAAAATACTTTTATTCATTACATCATTTTCATCTTCAAAAATTCTTAAGTTAAGAACCTTTTTAGCAAGTTTAATTGCATCTTCTTGTGTGTCTTCAACATTAACACCTAGAAGTACATTTAAACCCTTACCAATTGAATTAACAAGTTTACCATCAACTGAAACAGAAGATGATTTAACCTTTTGTACTAGTGCTTTCATTAGTATCTCCTTACATCTCTTATAAAACTAAGAGTTCTTAAATCTTCAATAAATAAATCAAGTGAATCTTTATTCTTAACTTTAACTACAATATCATAAGAAATACTATTACCATGATTCATTTCATTTACATTAGAAAGTATTACATTTCTAGTTGTAGCTTTAGCTACAATTGAAAGTAAATCAAATTTATTATCAGATAAGTATACTCTTATCTTAGAAACATATACTCTACCTTCAGTATTATTATTCTCATTCCATGTAGCATCAATTAATCTACTTGTTAAATCACTTACATTCTTACAATCTTTCTTATGAATTGTAATACCATTACCTTTAGTAATATAACCAATGATCTCATCCCCATATACAGGTTTACAACAACTAGCAAGATTTACTAATAAATCATCAAACCCAGATACAATAATATCATTCTTATAATTAGTTACTTTAGTAATTGGATTTCTACTTACTTTATCAAATAAAGCATCTTCGATAGTTTCTTTACCTTGATAAATTAAGTTAACTATATATACAGGAGTATATCTTAAAGATCCAATAGAAAGTAAAACATCTTCCCAAGAACCAACATGTAAGTCAGATATAAGTTTATTAACATTATCTTCAGATAATGTTTCACTAATACTTAACTTTTGTTTTCTTATTTCTTTTTCAAGTAATGCTTTACCTCTTTCAATATACTCTTCCTTATCTTGTTTAGAGAAGTATGATTTAATCTTACTCTTAGCTTGAGTAGTCTTAACGAAGTTAAGCCAATCTTTATTAGGAGTAGAATTTGCATCAGTTCTTATCTTAACAATATCACCATCACTTAACTTATAATCAAGTGTAACGATATTATCATTAACTATAGCTCCAATACAAGTATCACCAACTTTAGAATGTATTCTATAAGCAAAGTCCACCGGAGTTGAATCTATTGGTAACTCTATTACATCTCCATTAGGTGTATTAACATAAATAGACTTACTTAATAATTCATCAGTAACTGATGATGCAAATTCATTATCATTAGTAATATCATCATTAGATGCATCAATAGTATTTCTAAACATTTGTAACTTTTGTTCCATTACTTTTAATGCATTCTTAGTACCATGTTCTTTATAAGACCAGTGAGATGCCATACCATGTTCTGCGATTTCATTCATTTCTTTAGTTCTTACTTGAACTTCCACTGGAATACCATCAGGTCCATAAATACCAGTATGAAGTGATTGATAAGAATTACCTTTAGGCATAGCTATATAATCCTTAAATCTCTTAGGTATAGGTCTATACTTAGAATGTATTAAACCTATAATTAAATAACATTCACTTATCTCTTCACATATTACTCTTATACCTAAGATATCATATATCTTAGACCAAGTATGTCCATTAGTAAGTTTATTATTAATAGAACTAACAGATTTAACTCTACATTTAATTTCAAAATTAATACCATTATCTCTTAACAATTCAGAAATATCTTCAGTAGTCTCATTTAACATATTAACAAGATCACTTCTTGGTTCAGGAAGTTCTGATTCAATTTCATCATAAATCTCAGGTTTTAAAATTCTAAAACTTAAATCTTCAAGTTCAGACTTAATAGCATTAATACCAAGTCTATGAGCAATCGGAATTAATACATTCCAAGTTTCTCTAGCTTTAATCTTAGCTTCTTCTTCACTCATACCATCGATAGTTCTTAAATTATGAATTCTACTTGCAAGTTTAACAATAATAACTCTTACATCTTCAGATAAAGCAACAAGCACTTTTCTTAAATATAAAGCACTTGATTCAGATTCATCCATTAAATGTAACTTATTTACTTTAAGTAAAGACTCTACGATATTTCTTACATCGGACCCAAACTTATCTTCAAGTTCTTCTAAAGTAGCAGTCCCTCTTCCTACAGTTTCATGAACTAATGCACTTATAACTGTAGTTACATCTGTATTTAAGTTTGCAACTAATAAAGCAGTAGTAAGTGGATGAATTATAAATTCATCTCCATTTTTTCTCTTTTGTCCTTTATGTAAAAGGTAAGCATATTCATAAGCTTCAATTATTTTATCTATTTCATCAGTACTATAGTTATTCTCATAGCACTTATTTAAAAACTCTTTATAAAGTTTATTAACTTCATTCATTCTAATCACCCTGTTTAATTAAAGACATCATGTATTTTTCAAAATCATCAGTCTTAGTATTTAATATATCATTTACCATAGATGCAAGTGATAAACTATTAGATTTCTTCCAATATAACTCTTTACAGCAATTCCATATATCTATTTCTCTAACAACTTTAAAACCTTCCCTATACATTTCATGCTTCTTAGTTCTTAAAGCAGGTTTTAATTTATTATAAAGATCACTTTGAGTTTTAATTTGTTCCATCTTTATCACCTATATAAATTATACAATAATTAATTATATTTAAAAAGTCTACATTACTCCATGTAGGCTTTTAATTATAAACTTTTAACTTTATAGTGTTCTACTACTTCATCATATAACATATTAGTTTCGTTCATAATAAGATCATAATTATTTAATAATCTTAGAATATAATCTC
Organism: uncultured Caryophanales bacterium; assembly: GCA_946410555.1. Classification (GTDB taxonomy): domain Bacteria; phylum Bacillota_I; class Bacilli_A; order RF39; family UBA660; genus UBA6985. The sequence continues at coordinate 3,412 of CAMKAT010000040.1, forward strand.
TTCCATAAGTTTCAACAACATACTTAAAGAATAAATAATATTGAGGATATAAACTTCCTCTATTAAACATATCATCAAGTGATGCGTTAAATTTAAAAGGTTCTCCCCTTCCTTCTTCGCGATGTTTAAATTGATCGGATAGATATGTAGCAGCTCCTTCGATAAACCAAATTGGATATTTTCCTAAGTTTGTATCATTACTACAAGCCATGTCAGTAACTGCATGAGTAAATTCATGTAAGAATAAATCAGGAAGTGCATTTATACCTTCATTCTTATGACGTTTCTTATATTCTTCAAAGCATAAGGTCTTAATTACTTTACCATTAAAGCACATTCCTACTAACCAACCAGGAATAAATTCTTTGTTATCATAGTAGGAACAATGTTCAACACAATAATCTAAAAATTCATCTAATGTAGGATATATTTCTATTTCAATTTTAAATGGTACCCTTTTTAATCCAAAGAATTCTAAGATACTATCACTTCTTTTATTACATTCTTCTACAATATAATCAATATAATCTAAATCTTTTTCAGAATATTTAATAATAAAATTGTTTAACTCTTTTTGCATATATACCTCATATTACATCTTATAGAAAAAGAAGCTTTATTAAGCTTCTTTAACGATATCTAATGCTTTATTTAATTTTAAATCGTATTCAATTGCGTCTTCTCCACCAACATAGTCAGTAAATTCTTTTTCACTAATAGAATACTTATCAGCATTTTCTTTAATATATTTTTTAACTTCGTCTTTAGAAACACTAATCTTTTCTTTTTCAGAAACTGCTTCTAATAGGTAACGAGTTTTAATTCTAGCTTCAGCTTGGTTAGACATCATTGATTTAACGTTTTCAATATTTTGTCCAGTCATTTGTAAGTATTGTTCAAATGTAAATCCTTGACTTCTTAATTCTTGAGAATATTGTCTAATCATTCTTTCAACTTCTGAATCAATAATTTCTTTATTGATTTCAACAGTCATATTATCACATGCTTTATGTAATACTTCATCAGTATATTTATTATCAGCATTCTTTTCTTTAGATTCTTTAATGTTTCCTTTTACATATTCTTCTAATTTTTCTAAAGAATCAATACCATCGATAGCTAAATCTTCAAAGAAGTCTTTATTAATTTCAGGTCTAACTCTAGTTTCAATCTTATTTAAAATAACAGTAAATTCAACATCTTTACCTTTTAAAGATTCAACATATTCTTCTGGGAATTTAAGATTTAAAACTTTTTCTTCCCCAACCTTCATTCCTACAACTCCTTCTTCGAATCCAGGAATAAATGAATGGCTACCTATTTCAAGTGGATAGTTCTTACCAGTACCACCATCAATTACTTTTCCATCAACTTTACCAACAAAGTCAATAGTAGCAGTATCTCCAACTACAACTTCACCGTTTTCTTTAACTACTTTTTCAGCGAATCTATCTTGCATGTGTTCGATTTCTTCTTTGATTTCTTCTTTAGTTACCTTAACAGTTTCTTTCTTAACTCCTAATTTTTTATAGTCACCTAATTTAACTTCAGGATGTCCAATTAATGTGAAAGTATATTCAATACCATCTTTATCACATTTATTAATAGCAACTGCTGGTTCACAAACGATTTCTTCTTTGAATTCATCTAAAGCTTTTTTATAAGCGTCTTCAATAGCTATATCTGAAGCTTCAGCAAATAATGATTCAATTCCAGCCTTTTTAATATAAATTTCTTTAGGAACAGCACCTTTTCTAAATCCAGCCATTTTAATATCTTTTTTATTTTTATTAAATGCGGCATCAATAGCGTTTTCCCAGTCTTTACCTTTAATTTCAACTTTAATTTCTTTAACGTTTTTCATGTTTCACATCTCTTTTCTTTTAACTCTATGTATTATACATAATAATAAGCCTTAAATCAAGAACTTAAGGCTTATTTATTAATAATTATTTTATATTAAATTAATGAATTTTAACTAACTATTATTATATTAAACTGTAGTAAAACATCCACCATCTTTTATATCTTTAGCCATATATGTATCACTATCGTCTGGATTATAATTTGGTAATTTATAAGATAATCTAAACATTAATTCAATTTTTGTTCCTGGAGATACAACAAATGATTTAACATAAATTGTACTTAATTCATCACAACTAAAGAACATATAACTCATATCAGTAACATTTGATGTATTAAAGCTTGAAATATTAAGTTCTTTTAAACTATTACATTCACAGAACATATATGCCATATCTGTTACTCTAGATGTATTAAAATTAGAAATATTTAAATTAGTTAAAGCTAAACATTGATCAAACATATTAGACATATCAGTTACACTAGATGTATTAAAAGTATTAAGATCTAATGTTTTTAATAATTTACATATAGCAAACATGTATTCCATATTAGTTACATTTGATGTATTAAACCTTGATAAATCTAATGAAGCTAATTCATAACATTCACAGAACATATATGCCATATCTGTAACTCTACTTGTATTGAAATTAGAGAGATTAAGTTCAGTTAAAGCATAACAACAGTTAAACATATTTCTCATACTAGTTACTTTTGATGTACTAAAGTTTGTTATATCTAATGATGGTAAAACATAACAACCACAGAACATATATGCCATATTTGTAACTTTACTTGTATCAAAATGTCTTATATCTAAAGAAGTTAATTCACGACATTCACAGAACATATATGTCATGTCAGTTACATTGCTTGTATTAAAACTTGATAAATCAAGTTTATTTAATTTCCAACATTTATTAAACATATTTTTCATATTAGTTACATTATTAGTTTTAAAGTTAGATAAATTTAATACCTTTAATGATTCACATCCAGTAAACATATATTGCATATAAGTAACTTTTGAAGTATTAAAACTTGAAACATTTAATGATGATAAAGAAAAACATTCACAGAACATGTAAGACATATTAATTGCACTATCTGTTTTAAAACTAGATAAATCTAGATTAACTAAACTAGAACATCTATTAAACATTAAGAAAAAACTAGTAACCTTAGAAGTATCTACACTTTTAATAAATTCATTAACATCTACTAAATTAACCATACTATGGAACATTCTACTAGAGTTTTGATTTAAATAAATTTTAGTAGCTTCCGAATAAAAATATAAAGTATCACCATCTAACCAAATATAAACAGGATTATTTTGTGAAACTTCATCACCTACTGATATATTAACTAAACTTACATTATTATTTAATTCATAACTTCTTTCTATATTTTTAATTTTAGATAAATCTCCACCTACTAAAGAACTAACTTTATTATTAAATTCACTACCAGTAATTAAAGTTGTGGCACCTCTCTTTTTCATAGGATCTCCTTCTATAACACCTGGAGTACCACTATTATAAGGATCATTACTTGCAGAATCATACGAACATTCACTGCAACCAAAATAACATAAAAATGATGGTTTTAAATCAGTATCTCTTGAAGAATCATAATTTTCAATAGATTTATCAATTGATAATTGTTCACCTTTATAATTAATTTTATCAGTATAGTCATAAGCAACTAACATATAATCTTCATCCCATAAACTAATATAATATTTAAATTCAGAATTATAAGAATAAATTAATATATAACCATTATAAGAACCAGTATTAAGCTCAGAAAAATCTGTTTTTAAATTATATAAATAACAGCCATCCCTCATATTATTACCGTTAAGTCTATCATTTTGTAATTTAGTTTTAGCAAGATCAGCGGTTTTATCAACATAAGTTATAAAAGTTTTTCTTTTAGATGCTTGTAATACACCTAAAACTGACGGTATTGCTATAACCAAAATAATAGCAAGTATTACAACAACTGCAAGAAGTTCAACTAAAGTAAAACCATCTTTCTTATTTATAGTATATATATCTTTCATAGCATCACCAATATTACTATTTTAGCATAACAAAATATTTAAAAAAAAGAAATATTATAAACTTTACATTTATATAAAAAAACTCATAATGAAAGAATAATTTTATTATTAGCATTTTTACTAAAAACAATATAAAAGGATGACTTTTTGTCATCCTCACATATAATTAAAGTCATTTATTTATAAGATAAATAACCACCATCACCAACATAAGCTTTAGCAACACTTATATCATTTGGATCATAATTTAATAAATAAATAGCACCATCAAACATCCTTGAATAAGATGAATCTTTTAAATAAGTATTACTCCATTTTGAAGAAACATATATTTTCTTTAATGATCTACAATTTTTGAACATACTACCAACAGTAACTTCTTTAGTAAAGCTAAAACTTGATATATCAACTTCTTCTAGATAGTAACACCCATTAAAGAAACTAGCCATATTTGTAGCCTTTGTAGTATTAAAATTACTTAAATCTACTTTTCTTAAATAACTACAATAAGAGAACATACCACTTATATCTTCTGCATTATCAGTTTTCCAACCACTTAAATCAACTTCAGTTAAAGAAGAATCATACATAAATACTCCACTCATCCATGTTACATTAGAAACATTCATACCTGTTATTTTAACTGTTTTTAAAGAATAACATTGCATAAACATTTGACGCATACTACCTAAATTAGGACTGTTAAAATTAGTAATTTCAATACTTTTTAACCCAGAACTTTCAAACATAGAACTAACATTAATAACACTAACAGGATTCCAATGATTTAAATCTATAGTTTCTAAACCACTACAATGATAAAACATTTGATCCATCATTCTGACTTTACTAACATCCCAATTCTCTAAACCAATAATTTTAGAGAAATGATTATAATACACTCTAGAATAATCACGGAAACTAGTACCATAAGCTCCATTAAACATACTACCCATATTCGTTACATTGCTAGTATTAAAATGGCTTAAATCTATCGTAGAAAGCGATTCACAAACAGCAAACATAAAGGACATATCTGTTACTTGACTAGTATCAAAACTTTTTGTATTTAAATCTGTTAATTTTACACATCCTTCAAACATACCAGACATATTTGTTACTTTACTTGTATTAAACTTAGCTAAATCTAATTTAGTTAGTGACATACATCCACTAAACATTACTGCCATAGTATTTACATTACTTGTATTAATATTATCAAAATTTATATCAGTTAAATTAATACATAGACCAAACATACTATTCATTTTAATAACTTTACTTGTATTCCATCCACTAATATCAATATTAGTAGCTTTAACTCTACTAAATACACCACTCATATCAGTAACATTATGTGTATCAATTAGATTCAAATCGGTATTTTGTAAACTAGTATTTTCAAACATATACCTCATACTTACCAACTTAGAAGTATTTAAATTACCAAAATCAATATAAGTTAAATTAGGCATACCATAAAACATATTATAACAATTTGGATTTAAGAATATATCTCCCTTACCTTCACTATAGAAATATACTTTATCATTATCTCTCCAAATATAAACTTTATTATTAGAACTTTCATCACTTACATCAATCTTTTCAGCAGTTTCATTTAAAGCATCACTTTTTTCAATCGAAGTAACTTCTTCAATATACATAGTATCATATTGTTTACCAAATAATTGATGTAATTTTTTATTAAATGATTTTCCATCCATTAACATAGCACCAGCTAAAAGTTTATAATCATCATTATCTATAACTACATCACCAGAATCATTAGAATACATACATGTAACACAATTAGAGCTATTACATAAATACTCTTGAGTTAATTTACTTACTTCAACACTTCCTCTATTCTTAATAGAATCTCTTAATTTTAAAGAAGAATCATTATAATGAAAAGCTACAACTGCTAAATCTTTAGTAAATAGTGTTATATATATATCATCAGTATTAGTATTAAGTAAAATCCAACCATCATACTCTCCAGTGTCAGGTAAATCTAATTCAGTTTTAATATTATATATAATACAATCAGAAGGAGGTTCTTCTGTTGAGATTTCTTTTGCATACATTTGATTTGCAAGATTAACACTTTTATCTGCAAAATTAACAAAAGACTTTCTTTTTGCAGCTTCAATCGAATTTAATACTGTTGGAATAGCAATTAAAAGAATAATTGCTAAGATAATTATTACAGCAAGTAACTCTA
>CAMKAT010000041.1 GCA_946410555.1 uncultured Caryophanales bacterium
GATAAAATAACAAATGCAGTTAATGATGATTATTCATTCTTAAAGAATAATCCATTATTTAGAAACTTTGAACAATAAAAGATGAATATTAATTCATCTTTTTTTTGCAACAAAAAAGGTATAGATTTCTATACCTTTATTTATCTAAATCACTAAGAGAATATGTATAATATCCTTCATATTGATAACTAATATCAATACCTTTCATATATACAGTTCTATTGTTTATCTCATCAGTTAAAGCATTTTGTAATAAAGATTTTATTTCAGTACTTCTAACAGGACTTCTTTCCATAGCTAATAAATAATCTTCCTTATTTACTTTGCTCCAATCAATAACTTTACCAATTTCATGTTTAAGAATATTATCTAACCAAATTCTAGTACTTCTACCATTAGCTTCTCTAAATGGATGAGCAATATTCATTTCTATATATTTATCAATAATTTCATCAAATGTAGATTGAGGCATTACATCAATACTGTTTAATACATCATTTAAATACAACATTGAAGCAAATCTAAAATTTCCTTTTGCTAAATTAACATCTCTCATTTTTCCGGCAAAATCATAAACATCAATAAATAAGTATTCATGAATTTGAGATAAACCTTTGAATGTACCAACTTCAAAAGTATTAATAATTTCTTTGTCATATAATTCTAAAGCTTTTAATTTAGTAATTCTTTCTTCTTGTTTAGCAAGTTCAACTTCATTTGTAATATTCAACTTATTCTCAAGCATTATTACCACCTCTGACTGTTATATTATAACATGGACATTCATTTTTCTATTATAAAAAACAAATAAAAAGGTATAGATTACTATACCTTTATTCATTTATTATTTTAACTACTTCAATAATCTTTTTATCTGATTCATAATATCCAATCTTAAGTGTATCACCAACATTAACAAATGGAAGTTCATCACTTAATTCTATAGATATTACATATTTCTTATTATTAGATGTAACATAGTAATAAGTATTACCATTCTTATTAGCACTTGTTATTTTATCCACTTTAATAGAATCTTTAATTAATAGTTCTTCACTTATTTCATCAGCATATTGATTTAAATAATTTTGAGAAGCTTCTTTAATACCATGAGAAGCATCTGTAACAACAACTTTTTGATAATCAGCTACATCAATAAATCCATACATCTTAACAAGTCCAGCAGCATCTTTTAAGCTAACTAAATAAGTTGGTTTATTATTTAAATTAATTAAAAGTGGGAATGTAGACTTATATGACATTTGTTGTACTTGTCCTTCCGCAGAAGACATAGCACTATACTCTTCAGCACCAGGTACTGAATAGAATACAGTATTACCAGTTCTCATATTAGAAAGAATAAATCCTAAGTTAGATTCATCACTTAATACTGATGTAATTCCTGTATATAAATATACATCATCATTCATAGCTAAATAGTTATATCCTTGGGTAGTATTAACTACATTCTTTTGACCAAATATACTATTAATAAATCCATTTCTATAAGTACCCCAGTCATTTACTTGTTCAATAATTAAATCTGCATTATAAGCATTATCTACCCATGTAGGAACATCATTTACCTTATAATGACTAGATTTACCTGAGATAGGATCAAGAATAACTACACCAGTAACCTTAGTCTTAAGACCAAATGCAGTATAGCTATATGTAGGTACAATCCAGTATGGATTTCCTTCATTATCAATTTCAAACTTTTCATCTCCAAAGATTAAAGTTGGATATTTAAATCTTAATACTCTTATTAACTTTTCATTAAAGTGAGCTGAAGGCATATATTTCATACCTTTATCTAACTTAACCAAGTTTGCTTCACCATTTACTGAGTTAACTGTAATATAACCTTTTACTCCACCATTCTTATTAGTTAACCATTTAATAAAATCAGCATATTCAAGTGGTGTAACTCTAATAATATCATTATTGTAATTAATTTGAGTATATTGATTACTTACATAATATTGAGATACAAAGTCACTCATTTGACCCATTACTCTATCCCCTAGTTTTTCAGAAGAATCTCTATCAAGTAATGGTAAAGAATTAAAATCTACTTCTTGAATATCTTGGGTAAAGTTTCCTGTTTCATCAACATTAATTCTTCTTGAATAACTCTTTGCATTAAATAATGGAGATGCAAAGAAATTAACTACCATTGTAATAACTATGATTGCAAAAGCTACAACAAAAGGCCATAAATTAAATTTACTTTTTACTTTTAAAGTTTTAGGTTTCATAAAGTTTTCAAACTTATTTGCAGAAGTAATAATTAAACTAATTACACCCCATGAAATAAGAATAAAAATTACAAAAGCCCAAAAAGCAGTTGAATGAATATTTATTGGTGGTAATAAAAAGTAATAAACACATGCCACTAATAAAACTTCTAAAATAATACCTATTAATAATTTTATATTTCTCATAATATCCTCCTACTAATATAATAATATAAACAAACTAAAAAAGATACTAAATAGTATCTTTATTTATCTCTTTTTAAGCTATCAACAAGTTCACCATTAACATTATAGATTCTTAATTCATCATCTCTTTTATACATGTCTAAATATCTCTTTAAGAAGTCTTCAGTTGAAACAAACTCTTCAGGTTCTTCAAAAGGATCATTCCATATTAATTCATACATAAATCCTTCAAAAGACCCACTATAAGCACCTATATAACACTCATTATCTTTATAATGAACAAGTCTATATCCTTCATTAGAAATAGTGTCTCCAAATACTTTTAAATCATCTTCATTAAAGATATCACTTCTATAAATACACTTTAAATATCTACCCTCTCCTTCTTTATATTCAGGAGTTTCTACTATACCATCCTTAACTAATTCTTCATTAATTAAACCAAATATAATATGCCATACTTCATTTAAAGAATCTAACTTAGATACTTCATTTCTATTCGGAGTAATATCAAGTAAACGTACTTTCTCAAATATATCTTTGATAGTATCGATGATAGAATCCATTACTTTTAAACCTAAGTATTTATAACCATCATTAATAAGAACTGGAACACATATCTCATTACCATTCATATATTCTAAATTATTTAATAGTTTAATAGTATCTTTATCACCTTTACAATTAATAACATTAACTAAATTATTTTTTAATATTTCTTGATCATTATTAATAGAACTCATATAAGAATCTATTTCTTTAAAAAGATTCTTTCCTTGTTGTTTTAATCTAAAATATCTATAAAAATCCTTTCTAGCACCATCAGTATCACCAAAACTATTAAAAGTAATATAATTACACTTAAATCTATTATTACTACATAGAAGCTTATTACTATAGTCATTAACAAAGTCTGACTTCTCATAACCAATAATTATATAATTTCTATTACCAGGATTCTTTTTATAATCTCTAATTAACCATTTATCCATTAAGTACTTTAAAGAATAATTATCAAAAGTATTATTACATAATATATGATATAACTCTTCTTTATTATAATTAAACTCATTTAAAACACTCTTAATACTATCCATGATAGTATTTAAATATGGTTTAATCTCTTTAGTAATTATCTTAACATCATCTTCATAAAATACTGGAAAATTAACTTTATACTTATTATCTTTGATAGATACTGCATTGATATTAACTAACCCATCTAAGATTTCTTTATAATCTCCATTTAGTCTTTCATTTAAAGATTCTAGAGTTTCTTTATAAGGTTCCATAGCTATGTAATATATTAATTTAGATGCATTCTCTCTATCTAAAAAGAAAGATGGATTATACTCATCATATTCACCTAAATCATTAAAATAAAATATATCTATATCTTTCATCACGATCACTCTTCCCATTAATTCTAGTTTATTTAAACGGGTAATAAAAGTCAAACAAAAAAGACATCAATTAAGATGTCTTTAAATATATTATTCAGCTAATTGTTTAGCAACTTCTTCAGCTAAATTTTCGCTTCTCTTTTCCATTCCTTCGCCAACTTCGTATCTGTACATAGCAGTAACTTCACCACCAGCATTTTTAACGAAAGTTTTGATATCCATAGAAGAATCTTTAACGAATTCTTGGTCAACTAAGCAATTTTCTTTATAGTATTTAGAAATTCTTCCTTGAACCATCTTTTCAGCTATATCAGCAGGTTTACCTTCATTAATAGCTTGTTCTTTAAGGATTTCTTTTTCTTTTTCTAATACTTCAGCTGGAACTTCATCAGCTTTTAAGTATGAAGGTTTCATAGCTGCAGCTTGCATAGCAACGTCTTTAGCTACTTCTTCATTTGCACCATTAACAACAACTAATGAAGCAATTTTTCCACCCATATGGATGTATGAACCAAAATTATCATTATCAGTCTTAGTAATAACTTCAACTCTTCTTAAAGATAATTTTTCTCCGATAACTGCAGTTTTAGCAATTACTAAATCGTTAACAGTTCCTTCAGTACCTTCAACTGGTAAAGCAAGAACTTCTTCTAATGTTTTTGCATCACTTTTAACAGCTGTTTTACCAATATCATCAACTAATTGAACGAAATCAGCATTTCTAGTAACGAAGTCTGTTTCACAGTTAACTTCAACGATAGCAGCTTTGTTACCATCAACATAAATATTAGCAAGTCCTTCAGCAGCAATTCTTTCAGTTTTTTTTGCAGCTTTAGAAATACCTTTTTCTCTTAACCAATCAATAGCAGCTTCAATGTTACCATTGCATTCAGTTAAAGCTTTTTTGCAGTCCATCATTCCTGCACCAGTTTTTTGTCTTAATTCATTTACATCTTTTGCAGATATCATATATATTCTCCTATTCTTATGTTAATTAACTTAAAGATTCGATTAATTCATCTTTTTTCATTGTAGAATAACCTTTGATGCCAGCTTCTTTAGCCATGTTTCTTAATTCAGTAACGTTTTTAGAAGCTAATTCATTATCTTCTTTAACTTCTTCTTTTACTTCTTTAACTTCTTTTTTAGATTCTTTTTTAACTTCTTTAGTTTTTTCAGCATCTAAAACTTCTTTTTGAGTTTTTGGTTTTTCTACTTCAGTAACGTAATCAACTACTGGAAGTCCTTTAGCTTCACAAATAGCGTTAGTTAATACTCCTAAGATAACTTTTACAGATCTAACTGCATCATCGTTACCTGGGATAACATAATCAACTAAATCAGGATCACAATTAGTATCAACGATACCAAATACTGGAATATTTAATTTTCTAGCTTCTCTAATAGCATTAATTTCCTTAGAAGGATCAGTAATGATTAAAGCGTTAGGTAATTTATCCATTCCTCTGATACCACATAATACTTTATTTAATTTTTCATATTCTTTTCTTAAACCGATAACTTCTTTCTTAGGTAATTTTTCAAAAGTACCATCTTTTTCCATAGTTTCGATTTCATCTAATCTTCTAACTCTTCTTCTGATAGTTCTGAAGTTAGTTAAAGTTCCACCTAACCATCTAGATGTTACGTAGAATGATTCTCCTCTTTGAGCTTCTTCTACTGATGCTTCAACAGCTTGTTTTTTAGTTCCTACATATAGGAAGTTTCCACCATTTTCAGCGATTTCTTTTACTTTTGCATATGCAGTTTCCATGCATGCAACAGTCTTTTCTAGGTCGATAATATAAATATCGTCTCTAGTAGTAAAGATGTATTCCTTCATTTTAGGGTTCCATCTTTTAGTTTGGTGTCCGAATTGAACACCTGCTTCTAATAAATAACTCATAGAAACAACTGCCATAATTTCACTCTCCTTTTGTTTTTTTCATCCACTTACCTATGTTCCACCAACCTTATGGCCACTGGGCAGAAACATCTGGGTAAATGTGTCTATTAGTTTCTATACGAAACCAATAGTAGTTTAACAAAAAAAACAAAAAAAAACAAGGAAATAATACGAATTTCCGTTGTTTTTGATTATTTGTAGATTATTTTTGATTATAAATCTTAATTGATCTATTTTCTAAACAATTATTGAAGTATTCTTTAGTACTTTCAATATGTTTAATAGTATTATCTAACTTAGATTTATCTAAGTTAGAATATATATCATATCTATTAACATTAAATATAATAAACTTATATTGAAGCTTAGCATATTTATTAAAATCACTATAATCGAACATAGGATATTTATATATATTTTCTATATCTAAGTACTCAATCATAGCTTTTTCTCTATCCATATCTACTTCATGATAAACGATTCTTTCTACACCTAGTTTCTTAAGTTCAAACTCAAGTATTCTCTTATAATTTAAATAAGTACTTGGTAAATATATAAATACATTATCATGAGGTTTTATATCTAATTCTTTAACTATTACATCTATATTCATACTATTTATCTAAAACTTTATGAATTACCTCATCTAGATGTTCTCTAACTATTGGTTTAGAAATATATTCACTAAATCCTTCATTTAAATATTTTTCTCTAGCTCCTTCGACAGCATCAGCAGTTAAAGCTATAATTACAGGAATATTAAAACCTTCGATCTTTTGAAGTTCATGAAAAGTTTCAACTCCACTCATCGTAGGCATCATAATATCCATAAAGATAATATCATAATGTTCACCTGATTTTACTTTTTTAATACATTCTTCTCCAGAATAAGCTTCATCAGTTTGAAATTGATATTTCTCCATAAATCTTAAAGCTACTTTTAAATTTAATTTATTATCATCTACTACTAGAATTCTTTTATTCGAGTAATTAGTATACTCTTTGTTGTCATCAAAATATAAATTGTCCATACTATCCCACCTTACTCAATTAGTATAACATACATTAAGTACTCAAATTAACTAATGTGTAAAGTAGAAGACAAAAAAAGATAAAGAATAATCTTTATCTATAAATTTTTTTCAAATATATATTGAGCATAAGAAGTTGGAACATTTTCTTTGAAATAATTTATATATTCTTCTTTAACACCGTCTACTTTATAAATAATAAATCCATAAGCATCACTTTGATAACTAGATAATTCTATAAAGTTATATTTATTATTTTTTCTAATATCATCAATTGTTATAAAATCAAATACTTGAATCATCAAAGAATAACTATACCCTAGTTTTAAATACAAAGGGGTTGCTCTAAATCTAGCTCCTAAATCTATTTGCTTAATTCCTTTCTTCTTACAGGTATCTTCAAATGTATTTACTAACTTAATAGCAAGACCTTTATTACGATACTTTTCATCAACTGCTAATACCCCTAAAGTAATCTTTCCATCTTTAGTATTAGAGTTTTTACCTGTAATACCTGCTATTATCTTATCTTCATCTTTAATATACATTAAAAAGTCTTTCTCTCTATTGAATTGATCATTCATTTCAACAAATCTATCGCCCATTTTATAATAGTATTCATTATGTTTTATAGCATCTTTATAAAATGTTTCAGATAAAAACAAAAATAATTCTTTTAACTCATCTTTAGTTTTAACAATCTTAATTTCAAACATACTTATTACCTCTTAACATTAGAATTATTATAACATGAAAAAAGACTAGATTGCTCTAGTCTTCACTATTAGAATCATTATCTAATACTTTATGTATTACTTTATCAAGTCTTTCTCTAACAATTGGTTTAGAAATATATTCAGCAAAACCTTCTTTTAAATATCTCTCTTTAGCTCCATCAACTGCATCAGCAGTTAAAGCTATAACTACAGGAATACTGAATCCTTCAATCTTTTGAAGTTCATGGAAACACTCTACACCACTCATATTAGGCATCATTATATCCATAAATATAATATCGTAATGTTCACCATTTCTAATCTTTTCAAGACATTCTTCACCACTATAAGCTTCATCTTCTTGGAACTTATATCTTGATAAGAATTTTAAAGCAACTTTTAAGTTTAACTTATTATCATCTACTACTAAAATTCTCTTACCAGAGTAATCAGTAAACTCTTCATTTTGTGGAATAACAATTTCAGCACTTCCACCTTTATCATTAAACTTAATTCCTTCAACTGTAGAAGTATCTTGTTTATCTTCTTTAATTTGATTAGTTATAACTGATTCTGGTTCTTTCTTTTCAGTTTCAGTAACAACATTTACATTCTTAGCAGAAGCAGATGAAAGAATTATATTTCTAGTTGATTCATCAATAACTGCTGCTGGTTTACTAGAAGTAAGTGAACTTTCATCAATCTTCTTAGCAGCTTTCTTATCAAGTAAGAACTTCTTAAGGATTATTTCTAATTGATCTTTTTCAATTGGTTTAGCTAAATAATCGTCAAAACCAAGTAATAAATATTTTTCTCTCATACCAGCAATTGCATTAGCAGTTAATGCAATAACAGGTGTTTTAAAATTTTCAATTCTTTTTAATCTTGTTAATGTTTCACTACCCATCATCTTAGGCATTACATCATCTAGTAAAACTAAATCATAAGTATATCCTTTATTAATAAAATCTAAACATTCAAATCCAGAATGAACACATTGTACTCTACAATTATATTTTAAGAATATTCTTTCAGCTAATTTAAGATTTAAGTTATTATCATCTACTACTAAAATCTTCTTATCATGTAAATCAAATCTATATTCAGTTTCTTGAATATCTTCTCTTTGAACATGAGCAAGACTAATTCTTTGATCAAGTGCAACAGTAAAGTTAGAACCTTCTCCATAAATAGAAGAAACAACTATATTACCACCCATCATTTCAACTAATTGTTTAGTAATAGCAAGTCCTAAACCAGTACCTTCAATAGTACCATTTTTCTTTTCATCAAATCTTTGGAATCTAGTAAATAATTTATCAATATTTTCTTTCTTAATTCCAATACCAGTATCTTTTACTGTAATAATAAGTCTACATACATCTTGAGCTTTAGCACATTGAACAGAGTAATCAATATATCCTTCTTTAGTATATTTAATAGCATTAGTTAATAAGTTAATAATAACTTTATTTAAGTTGTTTTTATCACCATATAGTGTATCAGGTAGATCAGGTGCAAAATGCACTCTTAAATCTAATTTTTTATCACCCATACGAGCTTTAGCCATTTTAACAGTATTATCAAGTAATTCTCTTAAATTATAATTATCTTCAATAATTTCTAACTTACCAGATTCTACTTTAGAAATATCTAGAATACCATTAACTGTTTCAAGAAGTGTTTGTGAAGCACTAACTACATCTTTAGCAGAACTATGAGCTTCATCAATAGAATCACTATCTAAAATAAATTCAGAGAAACCAATAATAGCATTTAAAGGAGTTCTAATTTCATGTGACAT
>CAMKAT010000042.1 GCA_946410555.1 uncultured Caryophanales bacterium
TTATTTTAAATTATTAATTCTTTCTACAATTCTATCCTTACCTAATAATCTAATAATTTCATATAGGTCTGGAGTTTGATCTCTAGAAGTTAAAGCTACTCTGATGCAAGTAGAAACATCTGCAACATTTCCTTTGAATGCATCTGGGTTTTCTTTATACTCTTTCATGTTAGAAGTATAACCTTCCATAGATTCAGTTAACTCTTTAATTCTATTGAACCAAGTTTCTTTATCGTCATCTGGATTATAATAATTTTCAACATAGTTAGTAACTATTGATTTAATTTCATCCATATTATTGATTTTACCCCAAGCAAATTCTTCAGGATTATAAAGTTCATCAAACATATACCAAATCGCAGGTTTTACGTCACTCCATTTAGCATAGTCTTTTCTTGGTTTCTTTTGTTCTCTTTCAATATTTAGAATTGCTTTTGTATAATCTACATCTTTATTAATTATTTCATTAAATTCTTTATCATATTCTTTAGACCATTCATCTAAGAAATCAAATACTTGATCCTTAGTAAGTCTAGAAATATAATTCTTAGAAATATTATCTAGTTTATCTAAATCATATAAAGCACCTGATGGACTCATTTTCTTAGCTGAGAAATCAAATTCAGTAAATTCAGCATCAGGATGTCCATCTCTCCATGCTTCATAGTTAGAGTTAGCAATTGTCATTATAGATTCAATTACTGAATAAATAGGATATCCATTTTCTTCATAGAATGTCATTCTAGCTTCTGGATCTTTTCTCTTAGAAATCTTTCTAATTTGATCTCCATCTTTCTTTAAGATTAATGGAGTATGAACATACTTAGGCATCTTATAACCAAAAGTTTTAAATAATTCATAATGAACTGGAACTGAAGCCATCCATTCTTGTCCTCTGATAACATGAGTAGTTCTCATTAAATGGTCATCAACTAAATGAGCAAAATGATATGTAGGAAGTTCAGTAGATGATTTATAAATAACTGTATCATTATCATTTTCATGTAACTTCATTTCACCATTAGCTAAATCGTTAAAGATAAATGTATGATTGAAATTTCCTTCAGATTTTAATCTAACAGTATATTGCTCACCTGCTTGAATTCTTTCCCATGCTTCATCTGGAGTTAAGTTTCTAGATTTAGCAAACTTACCATAAATACCAATTCTAACCTTTGCTTTAGCTTGGTTATCTCTGATTTCTGCCATTTCTTCAGCAGTCATGAAACAAGGATAAGCTTTACCTTCAGAAATTAAATATTTAATAAATACTTTATAAATATCTTTTCTTTCAGATTGAATATATGGACCATAATTACCTTTAGTAACTCCACCCTTAATTTCATATTCATCAGGATTAAATTTATAATGATCAAGTACATGCATGATATATTCAACTGCACCTTCGACTTCTCTTGCTTGGTCTGTATCTTCATTTCTTAAAAAGAATACACCATTATTTCTTTTAGCAATAACATAATCAATTACTACTGATAAAAAGTTTCCTATATGCATAAATCCAGTTGGACTTGGTGCAAATCTTGTTACTGTAACATTCTCTCCTCTTTCAGGATATTCTTTCTCTAAATCTTCGATTGTTTTAGTAATGTTAGGAAACATTAATTCTGCTAATTCTTTGTTTGTCATAGAATTCACCTCGATAAATAATTATAATATAAAATACTTAAAATAACAAATAAAACTAGTGTTCATTTAGTGTAGAAATCATATATTTATACAATTCTTTTAAATATACACTAAATTCATCATTTGAATCATTACACATAATGATTTCAAAGCAATTAGAACCTATTCTATAAAAGCTATAAGAGTACTCATTACTTTCTAATTCACTTTCGTGTAATTCATTGTTTTTGTATAATTCATACTTACTTAAATAATCATTTTCACTTAATTTAATAATCTTGAAATAATTGTTTTTATTATTAATATCAGTAAATAAAACTGAAGAATTACTTAATACATCATAAGTTAAATTATCTTTATCATATTTAATAGAAAAACCTAAATAAGATTGCATTGTATCAATATTTACTTCAGTTAATACACCACCAATATTAATTAACTCTTTATTACTACTTGTTGTCGTAGTCGTAGGTAAATTAATATTTTCAGTTACTTTATCTAAATGCTTATCTAGACTTTTAGTATTAATAGTTCCATTATTAATAAATATTAATAACGTAGTCAAAGATAAAACTGAAATAAATACAACAATAACATAATTAAAGCTTATCTTATTCTCCATCATATTCACCTATAATGATTATACAACAATAAAAAAATGGAGACTAGTCTCCATTTGGTGTATACTTCATAGTTTGAGCATTAATTAATTCTTTATCTTCAAAGTAATTAATTTTCATATTTTCTTCAAGTCTCTTAACTACTTCATTACATTTTTTATTAGCTTCTTCAGTACCTTTTCTTAAGATATCAAAAACTTCAGGAATTCTTTCCTCATAGTAATGTCTTCTTTCTCTGATTGGAGCAAGTTCTTCTTCAAGTATTTGATATAAGAACTTCTTAATCTTAACATCACCTACACCACCATGTTGATAAGCTGCTTTAAGTTCATCAAGATTCTTATATTCTGGTAAATACTTTTCAAAATCACTATCTTCTGAGAAAGCATCTAAGTATGTAAATACAGTATTACCTTCGATTTTTCCAGGATCTTCGATTCTAATATGATCTGGATCAGTATACATACTCATAACTTTTTTTCTTACAGTTTCTGAATCATCAGATAAATAGATACAATTTCCTAATGATTTACTCATTTTAGCGTTTCCATCAGTACCTGGTAATCTTTTACAAACATCGTTTTCTGGAAGCATAGTTTTAGGTTCATATAAAGTTTCACCATATAAATTATTAATGCTTCTTACAATTTCACGAGTTTGTTCAATCATAGGTTCTTGATCTTCACCTGCTGGAACAATCGTAGCATCAAAACCTGTAATATCAGCTGCTTGACTAACTGGATAAGTTAAAAATCCCATAGGAATACTTTCTTCAAAGTTTCTCATTTTTAATTCTGATTTAACCGTAGGATTTCTATGTAATCTAGCTAATGTAACTACATCCAAATAATAACAAGTTAATTCAAATAATCCTTTAACTTGAGATTGAATAAAAAATGTAATTTTATTTGGATCTAAACCAATTGATAAGTAATCTAAAGCTACTTCAATTATATTTTGTCTTATTTTTTCTGGATTATCCCAATTATCAGTTAAAGCTTGTACATCGGCAATCATAACATAAAAATTGTCATAAGCACCTTCATCTTGTAATTTTTTTCTTAACTTTAAACTTCCAACGTAATGACCAATATGTAATTTACCAGTTGGTCTATCACCTGTTAAAATATTTCTTTCCATGATAATTCCTCAATTTCTAGAACTATAATATCATAAATTTCATTTTGAAAAAAGAAATTATGCTATAATAGGCACAAGGAAGTGTTTGGTATGAATGATAAAGAAATAACAAAAGAAAACTATTTAGAACATATCGCAGAAAGTTTTAGCAAGAGTCAACATACTTTAAATCAAGAATTAGATAAAGTAAATCAAGATAGAGCTATCACAGGATTTCCTGAATTAAGAGATATAACTCCAAGATTCTTTAATGCTAATACTAATGCAGTAAAATATTTTAAAAGTAATGGTATAAACTATTATGATCCAATTATAAATAATCCAGAAGAAATAGCTATGGAAGCTTTTATAGTTTACACTAAGAAACTTCATAGTGAAGCAATAAATGAATTAGTTTATTTAAACAAAGATATAAATAAAGTTAAATTAGATATTGTTAATTCTAAAGAATACAAATCAAGAATGAGACAAAGAAAGATATATTCAGAATTATGTGATAAAATGCCATATATTATGAGACTATTATCTCCATATACAAGAAATTTAAAAGCATTAAATGCTATATCATATAGTGATTTATTTCAAGAATGCAAAGAACATCTAAAAAAATATGAGGAACTTGGAGATAAAATCTATAACTTAGATCCAGATAAAGATATTCTAACAGTATTTAAAGCGTATTTAGAAAACGCATATTACTATATAAAAGCACAAACATATAGTGAAAATATAATAGAAAATGCAGATAAACAAAATAAAGCTATTACAAGTGTATTTAAAAGTTTAGTTATTGTATTAATAAAATTAAATAAGAAAAAAGAAATAGAAGAATTAGAACTATTCTGTTTAAATTTAATAAAAAAAGGACTTCAAGAATTACATGATAACTTTAAAGTACAATCAGAAGATTTTAGAAGAAATGTTAATCTCGATGGAACTGATAATATCGTTCAAGAACCAGAAGATAAAGGTTATTCAAGAAGAAGAAAAAAAGGTAGCAGTCTATAAACTGTTACCTTTTATTTTACTTTATTTAATTCATCATAATGTTTATCAAAACTAGTTAAGAAATCATTAATCTCACCTGGTAAAGTAAGATGAGAAAAACTAATTCTAATAGTAGTTTTACTTCTTGCATCATCATGATACATAGCATCAATTGCAACTGATGGTTTACCACTTGCACATGCTGTATTACTTGAAACATATACTTCATCTTTTTCTAATGCATGTAAGAATGTTTCAGGTTTAATAGTCATTAAACTAACATTTAAGATGTGTGGAATACAATACTTAGAAGTATTAATTTTAATTCCATTATAGTCAGTTAAATGATCAATTACTTTATCTCTATATTTTCTAATCATTTCTTCTTTTTTAGGTAAATCTTTTAAAGCAAGTCTTAATGCTTTGGCAAAAGATACTACCAAAGGAAGTGGTACAGTTCCTGGTTTTAATTCACCATCATGTGCACCAAACATAACAGGAGTTAATCTTAAATTTTTATTAATATATAAAAGACCAATTCCCATAGGACCATAAATCTTATTAGAAGAAATCGTAGCCATATCTACATCATCTACTCTCATAGCAACTTTACCAATTGCTTGAGTCATATCTGAATGGAATATAACATTAGGATTTTGTTTTCTAATTACTTGTCTAATTGATTTTAATGGTTGTCTTACTCCAGTTTCAGAGTTAACTGCACTAATACTAACAAGAATAGTTTCAGGAGTTACTTTATTCTTTAAATCATCAAAGTCTACAAGACCTTCATTAGTAACATTAACATAATCAATATAGAATCCAGCCTTTTCTAAGTGTTTACAAATACCTAACATAGATGGATGTTCTAACTTAGAAACACAAATTCTATTACCATATCTTTTATAACTTAAACAAGCTCCCATGATAGCAATATTATTTGCTTCACTTGAACCACTAGTATAAACGAATTCTTCTTTACCTATACCTAGAAGTTCTGCAACTTGTTGATTAGCACTTTCTAATAATTCTCTTGATTTACCACCATAGCTATGTAAACTTTCTGGATTACCAAAGAAGTCTTCAGTAACTTTATTATAACTATCTAATACTTCAGGTAATACAGGAGTAGCAGCTGCATAATCTAAATAAACCATTTTAAACCCTCCTACTTAACGTTTTCATTTCTATAAGCTTCAAGTAATCTTTGTTGAATACCTGGTTCGACAACATTAATAGATTTAATAGCTTCTGTTAAAGCAGCATTAAATTCACCTTTAAAGAATAATCTTTCAGCTTTTGTTAAACCATTATCAATGCTCGAATTAATTGCTCTATATCTATTACCATATACAATTGCACTTTCAGCCATAGAAGCTGTCTTAACAGTATTAATAGAAGATTGTACTACTTTTAAAGAAAGATCTCTTGCAGTATCAACTCTCATATTAAGTGTCTTTATAGAAATTGGTTTCTTTTCTAACTCTAAAGCCATTTCTCTGATTGAATCAACAGCCTCTTCATATTGTATCATATATGAATTAGGAATAACTGGTAATTTATAAGAAAGTATATGTTCTCTAGCTTGTCTCATTAAATTCTTAATTTCATCTTTTTGTTCATGAGCTCTTACTGCATCTTCATGAAGAGAATCTAAACTTCTTAGTGTATAACTTAATTTATCTTCAGCTTTATTAAGTCTATCATTAATTACTTCCATTTCTTTAGTAAGTTTAGAATAAGCAAATTCTTTACTTCTAAAGTTATTCATAACTACTTCATAACTTTCAGCACATTCATTAGCTTCTTTATCAAGTTCAGATATTACTTTAATATCATCATCAGTTAAATCATATGAATATTTAATATCTTGTATCTTAACAGATAAGTTTTGAACAATCTTTTTAATCTTTCTTGCTCTTAAAATAACTGATCTAATATATTCGTCAAACATCTTTTTAGCGATTTTTTCTTTATCAAAATCACTATATAGTTTTTCAAAATAATCTAAGATAGTTCTTAATTCAAAGATAGAGTCTTCAAGATTAAGCACTTTTAATCTATCAAATACATCTGCAACTTTCTTTTCAGCTTCAGCAATATTATAATCAAGTTTTAAATAATCAAGATTATAACCTTCACTAATCATCTTTTGACTAATCTTATTAATATCTTCAATTCTCTTAGGAATCATTTCAGTTCCCATAAGAATAATCGAAGGTGCTTCATCAATAACAATCTTTAAGTTACCAATTGTATCATCCAAAGCTTTTACAATTTTACCAACTTCAGAATAAACATTATTTTGCATAGCAAGTTCAAATGCACTAAATAACTTATCTACATTTTCAAATTGTAATTCTAATGGATTTTGAATCATAGCATAATCTTCTTTATTATTGTTGTTATATTGTAAGAAGATAGTTCTATATTCAGTTTTTAACTTAGTTACTATTTCTCTATTCTTTTGTTCAGATAAAGTTATTTCTTTTATAGAATTTAATAAATCATTAGCTTCACTCTTTACAATGAAAATATCAAACTCAATTAAAGCAAGTCTTTCATTAATAACTTCACTTGTACCAACTTTAACTAATTCCTCTGCTTCAATTAAATCATCAGTAATCTTTGGTACTTTTACATCTTTAATATTTTTAAAAATACTCTTCCAATAATTATATTTTTCTTCAAGTTCTTTATTATTAATTAGAGACTCTACTTTATTTAATTCAGCTAAAATAGAACCACTAATAATTAGGTTCTTATCTCTTTCAAGATTAGTAAGAGTATCTACAAATTGTTTTCTAATTCTCTTTCTTGTTACAAGAATAATCGCTATGATAGCAATTATCACAATAACAAAATAAATAATCATTATTAAATTTGCAATATTTGCACTCATTTTAGCGACTCCTTACCTTTATACATTATAACATAATAGCAATATAAAATAAAAGTAGAGTTACCTCTACTTTTGGCAGTTTTCACAATAATAAGTTCCTCTTCCACCTACCCTAGTTTTCTTTATTTTAGTACCACAAATCTTACAGTTTTCTCCTTCTTTAGTATGTACCATAAGATAATTTTGATAAGTACCTTCAACACCTAATGAAGAAGTATAACTTCTAATTGTACAACCTCCACAAAGTGTTGCTTTTTTTATTATCCTTGACGCTTCATTAACAATCGATTTACATTCTTCTTTACTAATACTATTACCACATCTCATAGGTAATATGTGAGATGCAAATAATACTTCATCTACATAAATATTACCTAGCCCATTAATAATACTTTGATCAAGTAATAATTCTTTGATAGATTTATTACTTTTATGAATTAAATTATATAAATAATCTTCATTTAATGAATTATCATCAGGTTCTAACCCTAACTTCTTTATCTCAACCAAATTCATTACTTCATTAGTTTTACAAAGAATCATAACACCAAATTTTCTTACATCTTTATATCTTAAATCATAACCATTATCTAAATTAAAAACAATATGTTCATGTTTCTCTATATCATCACTATTTTTTCTATAATAATATTTACCTTCCATTCTTAAGTGACTTACTAATGAATAATCACCAAGATTAAATATTAACCATTTACCAATCGTAGTAATATCTTTAAAAGTTTTACCTATTAAAATACTTTTAAAATCATCTAAATCAGTCTTAATAATATTAGGATAAATTATATTAATATCTTTGATAGTTTTACCAATTATATTTTTCTTTAAAGCACTTTTTACAGTTCTTACTTCTGCAATCTCAGGCATACTAATCACCAGTAGTTATTATAGCACAAAAAAAGAGGTAAAATTCCTCTATTTTGTTTCATATAAATCACTACCAAAGTCATGAGAAACTTTTAATGGAACTTCTAGTTTAACAATATTTTCCATAACATCACTAACTATATCTCTGACCATTTTTTCTTCACCATCAACAATATCGAAAATAAGTTCATCATGAATTTGAAGCAACATATCTGATTTAATTTTTTCTTTTTCAAAACGTTTATCAATTTCAATCATAGCCATCTTAAGAATATCCGCAGCAGTTCCTTGGATTGGTGTATTCATAGCCATTCTTTCTCCGCTTTGTCTAATCATAAAGTTACTATTATTAATTTCATCAATAACACGTTTTCTATTAAATAATGTTCTTACATATCCAAGTTCTTTGCAAGACTCAACATTAGAATTAATGTATTCTTTAACACCAGGATATAACTCATAATATTTATCAATAAATTCTTTAGCTTGTTTTGGAGAAATACCAATGTTTTCACCTAAGCCAAAACCTGAGATTCCATAAACAATACCAAATATTACTGATTTAGCTACTCTTCTTTGATTCTTAGTTACTTCATCAAATGGAATTCCATAAATATCTGATGAAACTCTTGTATGAATGTCTTCATCTTTCTTAAATGAATTAATTAATGCTTTACATCCACTCATATGAGCTAATACTCTTAATTCAATTTGAGAATAATCACAACTTAAGAATTCTTTATTAGCAGGTATAAATGCTTTTCTTATCATCTTACCTAA
>CAMKAT010000043.1 GCA_946410555.1 uncultured Caryophanales bacterium
TTATGCAACACTTTCATCAATTCTTGCAGGTCTTACATTAAAGACACCAATGACTTCATTACTATATGACTTGAATAAGAATAAGATTCTTACAGTTACAGACCTTTCTCCATTGAGTTTATTTATTGCAGGTAAAGCTACATTTACTAATCTTAATGGACTATAAAAAAAGATTTTAAAATCTCTTTTTTTTATTGTTTTCTCTATTAAAAATTGTCATTTTATAGTACAATAATGTATAGTAGAGGGATAGTAAAAGTGAGTAAGATTTATAATAGAAAAAATATATTATTTTTACTTATTTTAATAGTTTTATCGACTATTATTTTTTCATGTTTTAATACTCAAAAAACTACTTCACTTTTATCTTTAATAACTAAGAGTGAAGAGAGTGAAGTTAATACTTCAACTGAACTTGAAACCTTAACTATTGTAGGTTTTGAAACAGAATATAATTTTAACCCTCAAGTAAATTCTTATGATATACAAATTTTTGATAATACATATTTTTTAAATATAAGAGCTGTTCCAAAAAGTGAAAGTGCAACAATTGAAATTTTAGATAATAATTATTTTGGTAGTAATTCAGGAACTGTTTCTATAATAGTTTCTAATAATGGAGAGACTAATACTTATTTAATCAATTGGACTAAAGCTGTCATTCCAAGCGGAAGTATTATTAAAGATTTTTCCTATACAGGTTCACCACAAGAATATGTTATCCCATATTATGGTAGATATAAAATTGAACTATGGGGAGCACAAGGTGGTACTTCATTAGATAAGAATCCAGGTGGATATGGAGCTTATACTTCAGGTATACTAAGTATAAAATCAAATAAGAAGTTATATTTTTATGTTGGACAAGTTGGTATTTTAGGTTCTTATAACTTTAATGGTGGAGGTTTAAGTTATTCTACTACTAGATATGGTGGTGGAGGTGGAGGAGCTACTGATGTTAGATATTTTGAAACAGATCCTTCATCTGAAACTCTTAATTGGAAATCTGCTTTAGGTTTGAATAGTAGAATAATGGTTGCTGCTGGTGGTGGAGGAGCTCATTTCAATAATTATACTGCAAGTAAAAGCGGAAATGCTGGTGGTTTAACTGGTTATCAAGGATATAGAGATGCAAGATTAAACACTTCATATTCTGTTACTGGTGGTGGTACACAAATTTCAGGTGGTGTTGAATCTGCTTGTGGTCCTTCATCTGGATCTACTAGTTATTGTTACACTAGATATCCTGGTAGTTTTGGATATGGTGGAGATTCTGCTCGTGATGCTATTGAGACTGATTACCGTGGTGGTGGCGGTGGTGCTGGTTACTACGGAGGCGGCGGTGGTGCCGATGGTTGGTCATTCTCTGGTGGCGGTGGTTCTTCTTATATTTCCGGACACAAAGGTTGTGTTGCAATTAAAGAAGGATCAACTTCGAATGTAAGAGAGAAAAAACTTAGTACTTGTTCGGAAGGTTCAAATGATATTAATTGTAGTATTCATTATAGTAATTTGATGTTTACTGATACAAAAATGATTGATGGTTCTGGTTATTCGTGGTCAACTAAGAAAGATAACTTGGAGGTTATGCCTAAACCAGAAGGTGGAACTTATGCTAACGGTGTTGGTAATTCAGGTAATGGTTATGCTAGAATTACTTATCTTTCTAATTATTCTAATTATAATTATCTTGATTCTATATCTTTTGATAATGGGGCTTTAAAAACAAGCTTAAATAAGAATGATACTGAATATATTATTGCACTTGATTCTTATGCTCATGGTATTACTGTTACTAGTGCTACATCTAATGATATAAACGCTGATATTTCAGGAATAAAAACTTATACTAATTTACCATTAAATCCTGAACCTATTTATGTAAGTGTAACTTCAGAATCTGGAGATACTAGAGTTTATACATTTAGATTCGAAAGAAATAGTGTTGGAGAACATTCTTCTAAAATTTATCGTATTGATAATATTTTAAATAGTGAAACTATTGAATGTTTAAGAGGAATTTATAGTTATAATGTTACTGTTTATTCGTATCAATTATATTTAGATTTTGATATTGAATTATATGATAGTGAAGCTACTTACGAAATAAAAGATAACTTTTTTGAAAATGAATCTGGAACAATTACAATCGTTGTAAGTGCTCCTGAAGTAAGTAATTCTACTTATTATTTAAACTATACTAAAATTCAACAACCAATAGAAACAACTGATTTTGATTATACAGGTGATATTCAATCCTTTACTGCTCCTTATAAAGGTTACTATAAACTTGAAGTATGGGGAGCTCAAGGAGGATCTCCTAATTCTACTTTCGTTGGTGGTTATGGATCTTATTCTGAAGGTTTTATTCTATTAGAAAAAGATCAATTATTATATGTTAATGTTGGTGGCCAAGGGGTTGTTTCGAAGAATGGTACTGCAAATGGTGGTTACAATGGTGGAGGATCTGGTTTCGGTTCTTATGACTGTTGTACAAACTGTGGAGATAGATATGGTGCTGGTGGTGGAGGAGCTACACATATAGCTTTTAAAGATGGTATTCTTTCATCATTAAGTGGTAGTATAAATGATATTTTAATCGTTGCTGGAGGCGGCGGTGGTAGTTTTTACGATCATGATGAATGCCGTTATTATGGTGGACCTGCCGGAGGTTATGTTGGTTCTAGTGCAGGCTATGATTTTACTGCATATTCATATAATCTATTAGCAACTGGTGGAACTCAAAGTTCTGGTGGGGTTATGGGTTATACTTATGCTGTTAAAAATGGTAATGGTACATTTGGTTTAGGTCAAAGTCATGGTTCGAAATGTAACGAAGCTTCTGGAGGAGGAGGCGGTTACTACGGTGGAGGAGCTGGTGCTTGGTCTGCTGGTGGCGGTGGTTCTGGTTATATAGCTTCTACAAATCTAATTTCTATTAGGTCTACTGATAAAGCAATGTATTGCTATAATTGTAGTATTAGTAATGATGCTAATACTAAGACTATTTCTAATACTAATGTTAGTTCTACACCAATTTCAGAATATAGTAAAATGGGGAATGGTTATGCAAGAATTACTTCACTTGGAGTTCCTTCAAATAATAACTTCTTATCTAAATTAAATTCTAATACTGGTTATTTTGATAAAGATTTTAAATCATCTATAAGTGAATATACTTTATATGTTGATCTTTATACTCATAGTGTTGAATTAAGTGGAAACTTAAGTGATGCTAATTTTGCTACAGTTGAAGGCTTTGGTGAATATACTTTAGCAATTAAACCTGAACCTGTAACAATTACTGTTACTGCAGAAAATGGAAGTGTTAGAACATATACTGTTAATATAAAAAGAACTGGAATGGTTAATGGTCATTCTTCTAAATTATATAAGATTAAAAATACTACTAATGAACAAACTATCGAATGTGAAAAAGATGTTTATACTTATAATGGTTTAAAATTATTTACTCATCAAATTTCTGTTGATTTGGAATTATTACCATTTGATGAAGATGCTACTTGGGATATTAAAGGTAATGGTTTAATTTTAAAGGATGGTACAATAACAATTACTGTTCATGCTCCAGGAGTTGATGATAGTGTTTATTATTTACCATTTACAAGAATTAATTATAAAGATGTAGCAGATTATGAATATTATTATAATTACACTGGTACTATTCAAACTTTCACACCTGTTATAAGTGGTTTATATAAACTTGAAGTTTGGGGAGGCCAAGGTGGTAGAGCATTATGTAATGGTAGTGCTTGTAATGCAGGTGCTTATGGTGCTTATGCTGTTGGTTTTGCACCAATAAGATTAAATGAAACTGTTTATATTGGTGTTGCTGGTATGGGTGGTCATGCTTATAAAAATGGTTGCGGTGCTGGTGGCTATAACGGTGGAGGTTATGGTGTTAACGATGGCGGTGGCTGTGGCCGTGGAAGTGATGATGAAGCTTCTGGAGGCGGCGGAGGTGCTACTCATATTGCTAGAAAAGATGGTTTATTAAGTCAATTAGCTGATGATAAAGATTCTGTATTAATCGTTGCTGGCGGCGGCGGAGGTGCTTCTTGGAAATATGGCCCTGGTCATGGTGGTGGATATCTTGGAGGAGTTAACCAAACTTATCCTTATTCTCCATCTCAAACTGATGGATATCAATTCGGTCAAGGTCAAAACGGTTCTGGTTCTGCTGATTCAGATGGAGTTGCCGGAGGTGGCGGAGGCTGGTATGGAGGTTATGCTTACAATAAAGCAGGTAAATCTTCTGGTACTGGTGGTTCTGGTTATATTGGATCTTCTGAATTAGTATCTAATGAAGAAGTTGAAAAACACATGACTTGTTATAGTTGTCCAACTTCTGGTGAAGAAAATACTAAGACAATTTCTAATGGATGTGTTAATGAAACAGCTACTGCTGATTGTGCTAAATCGGGAAATGGTTATGCTAAGATTACTTATTATCCAATTAGTGCTAATAACTATTTAAAGAGTTTGACTAGTAATACTGGTACTTGGGAAGAAGAATTTGATCCTGTTGATCAATCATATCAAATTAATGCTTCTTTATATACTCAATCTATTGTTATTGATGGTGAAGTTTATGATGATACTGCTACTGCTGAAGGTTTTGGTGAATACTTCCTTGAAATTGGTTATAATTATATAACTATTGAAGTAACTGCTCAAAGTGGTGATATCAGAACATATAACATTACTGTTTTAAGAGAAAATTTAAAAGGTAGACATACTGCTGAATTAATGAAAATCATTAATACTAAAAATGAAGAAATAATAAGATGTACTTATCAAAAATATGATTATGATTTAACTGTTTATACTTATCAAACATCTATTGATTTTGATATTGTTCCTTATGATCCTGAAGCTACTTGGACAATTAAAGGTAACCAACTTGTTCTTGAAGATGGTGTTATTACTATTGATGTATCTGCACCTGGTGGATTAAAAACAACTTATTATTTATCATTTGAAAGAGAAGAAGTTCCTAATGAACCGATTACTTTTGATTATACTGGCGATGTTCAAGAATTTAATGTTCCTTACACTGCTGCTTATACTATTGAGTTATGGGGTGCCAAAGGTGGTACTAGTATGGATGAAGGTAGTTTATCTGCTTCAAATTCTAGATCCGGTGGTGGAGGTGCTTATACTAAAGGTATTATTAATCTATATAGAGGTAGTAAATATTATTTCTATGTAGGTGGAGCTGGTGGTAACGCTATTAATGGTGGCGATTCTGTTGGTGGATTTAATGGTGGAGCTAATGGTACTTGGGATCATGGTGATAATGAATCCGCTGGTGCTGGTGGTGGAGCCACTGATATGAGAATCAATAAGGGTACATGGAATGATTCTAAATCACTTGCATCAAGAATAATGGTTGCTGGTGGAGGTGGTGGTGCTGCTTATAATCAAGCTGGTGGTTATGCCGGTGGACTTATAGGTGGACAAGCTTATTATGGTGGTATAGCAAATCAAACTAGTGGTTATGCATTTGGTTATGGTGGTCCTGGCTTATTCCAAAATTCTAATGTTGAAGTTGCCGGAGGTGGAGGCGGATACTATGGTGGTTATGCTAGATCTTCTGGTAGTGCTAGTGTATATCGTGCTGCCGGTGGAGGAGGTTCCTCATATATCTCAGGACATGCTGGTTCTGTTGCTATTGAATCTGAAACAAGCACATCTCCAAGATTAGATAGTGAAGAAAACACTTGTGAAGAAGGTACTGAAGATATTGAATGTTCAAAACATTATAGTAATCTAGTCTTTGAAGATACAGTAATGATTGATGGTGCTGGTTATAGTTGGACTTCTACTCGAGGTTCTCAAACTGGTATGCCAACAACAAGTGGTACTGGTACTGAAAACGGACACTTTGGTAATGGTTATGTAAAAATAACTTATGAATTATTATCAGATAATAATTATTTAAGATATATTGAAACATCTGCTGATGAGATGGTTCCTGAATTTGATACTTTAACTTATGAATATACAATTAATGTTGATGCTTATACTTATGAAATATACGTTGAAGCAGAAGCTTATGAACAAAAAGCTAAAATTAATGGAACTGGTAAACATCATTTAAGTTTAGGAGTAAATGAAATACCTTTAACTGTTACTGCACCAGATGGTTCTTTAAGAGTTTATATGGTAAAAGTAATTAGAAATGGTCTTGGTTATCCTTCAAGTGAATTAATGCAATATAACATTGACGATGCTATTTATGAAGTAGGTCAAGGAGAAACAGAATTTGATATTAATATTTTATCTGGTGTTTATTCACTTAATATCGAAGGTATTCCTTTTGATAGTGATGCAACGGTTACTTATACAGGTTTTGGTTATATTAAAACAAGTAAAACTTGTTATATAACTGTTACAAATCCTAAAGCTAATCCTTCTCAAACTGTTTATAAGTTTAATATTATTAAGGGTGACTTAAGTGGATCTGAAGAATTTGATTATACTGGTACTGTTCAATTATTTGATGTTGAATATACTGGATATTATCAAATTGAAGCTTGGGGAGCTCAAGGTGGTAATGCTAATGGATATGCTGGTGGTTATGGTGCATATTCAACTGGTATTGCACATTTAAGACAAGGTGAACAAGTTTATGTTTATGTTGGTGGCCAAGGTAAGTCTAACGTTTCACAAAAAATAGTTTATAGTGATTATAATTGGACATGGTGTGCTAGGGAAGGCGGAACATGTAATGCTCCAGCTGGTGCATTGATTGCTTATGGTGAAAGATCAACATTTGTTTATAGACAACTTGGAGATACACAAACATCTATTAGCTGTTCTAATGGAGTGTTTGGAGATCCACTTGGTGGTGTTGTTAAGAAATGTATGTATACTACTGATAAAATTAAATCTAATAGTGGTGAATCAACTGGTGGATTTAATGGTGGTGGAGATGCTAATCCATCTACAACTTATGCAGGCGCAGGTGGAGGAGCTTCACATGTTTCTACAGAACCTGGATTATTAAAAGATTTAT
>CAMKAT010000044.1 GCA_946410555.1 uncultured Caryophanales bacterium
AACTGTTTCAACACCATTTGATTGTGTGTCTCTATCAACTACTAAATACTCTTCTGCATTAACAAATGGCATAAAAGCAAATAGTGTTAATAGAACTAATAATTTCTTTTTCATTTCTTTCTTCCTTTCCTATATTATCTTGTTGTTTATATAAATATAGGAACTCGAAAGACTCCAAACATATCTAACTAATTTAATATTTATATAAACCAAAACCCTCTTACTTTGACAAATACTCTCCCAAAGTTAACAATTATAATAATATAAAATTTACAAAAAGCAACAAAAATCGACATTTAACGACAAAAAACTACACAAAACAACAAAAAAGACCTATTTGATTAGGTCTTTTTAATAATTAGTTATTTTTCTTTTTTGAAAGAATTGATAATCCAATTAATGATAAAACAATAACTGTACTACTCATAATTGAATAATCAATTTCAGATCCTGTTTGAACAACAATTGGTTCTTCTGGATTTTCTTCTGGATCTTCATCTCCACCTTGTCCACCAACGAATTGATAAATATAAGTAACTTCAGTTTCTCTAGTGTTAACTTCTCCACTTTCAGTTCCTTTAGTTTCTATTAATTCATAATCAGTGAATTCCTTAGCAGTTGTAGTATAGTTTTCTCCATAATAGTAAGAATCAACTGTTGGAGTTGTTAATTCTTTTCCATCTTCGTCTACATAGTTAGTTGTTACTTTACCTTTTTTCATTACTATACCATCAATATGATATAAACATTCTGGTACTTCAACTTTTACATCATTACAATTTATATCTTTATATGTTCTTGTTTGTTTAGAAGTACTTGTAACCTTTAATACATACCAAATAATATCATCATCTTCTTGTAAGTTTACTTTATAAGTACTATTTAAGAATGTGATTACTTCTTTATCAGTGATTTGAGTAGTAACTTCATCTTCTACTCTTTCACTTAGTTTTAAAATAAAACTTAAATCAGTAGATGTATTAGCAGTAACATCATAAACTTTTTTACCAGTTACAGAAGTTGAACCTACATATACATATTCTGATTCAGAATATCCTGTAGAACCATTTTCATATTGAATCTTTGAATCAATTCTTATGAAAAGGTCTGCTACTGGATGATACACAAATTTAATTTCAGTGTTTTCATTAGCAGTACCAACTACTGTTGATGATTCACTTTTTAACATGTATCCTTTGATTTCTTTTGCGATTATCTTATAATCTTCTCCAACATTAAATTTTTTAACTTCAGTAGAAAGTTCTTTATTATTGTTATCAACATATTTAACAGTAATAGTTACTTTTTCAGCTTGAACTGCTACTGGAGTTTCACCTGTAGTATTAACTTCTTCAGCACTTGCATATGGAGCTACAAGTATGAAAGTAGCTAATAATACTAATAAATAGTTTCCTAATTTTTTCATATTTCTCTTTCCTTTTCTTAAACATATCCGCTTTTGAAAAAAAATCATCCCCAAAAGTTATTGTTTATAATAATTATTTTTTTAAGAAAAGCAACAAAAATCGACATTTTTCGACAAAAAACTACTTAAAACCAAAAAAAAAGACCTAATTTTAGGTCTTATTTATATGTAATTACATATGTATGTAGATCATTAGTAATAGTAATTGATTCTACTAC
Source organism: uncultured Caryophanales bacterium (assembly GCA_946410555.1). Taxonomy (GTDB): domain Bacteria; phylum Bacillota_I; class Bacilli_A; order RF39; family UBA660; genus UBA6985. The sequence goes on from CAMKAT010000044.1 coordinate 1,645, forward strand.
ATTCTTCTTTATTTCTACTTTAATAGTTGAAGTAGATGTTTCATCTTCATATGAATATGAATAAATTACTCCATCATCAGTATTAGTTGGAACTGTTTTATTAGTTTCAAGTATTTTAATTAATTCAGATGGAACTAAGAATTTATAATTCATCTTTGGAAGTAAATCATCATTTTCAATTGGAGTACTTTCTCCAGCTGGAATTTCATAGAAAGCTCCATTTTGAATTTGAAGTTTTTGATATCCATGATGATTACTTTCATAAAATGCTGTTACTAAACCATCACTCTCTTTTAAGTTACTTAACTTTATAACAAGATTATTTTGAGTTGGAGCATCAATAGTTATATATGCTTCTTTATCAAGTAAACCATCTAAGATAACTTTTAAAGATTCAGTTTGTTTATTAGCGATCTTAGTTGTCGGAACTGTTGTTTCCCTTTCTTTTCTATCATTGTTGATAGATACTCTAGCTGTAATAATAATTACAATTGCTATTAGTAAAAATGCAAGTATCTTAACACCTGAATCAAATCCTTCGAGATTTTCGTAGTTATACTTAAAATCATCAAAGAAGTTTGATTCTTCCTTTTTATTCTTCTTCATTTAAAACAGCTCCTTTTAAAGATTCTTTATTGAAACCGTTAAAGAAGTCTTTTACAAACATTTCTTTTTTACCTGCTGGTTTAATTTTCTTTATTACCAAAGTAGAATCTGAACAAGCTACTTCAAATGAATCCTTATTTACAGCTACAACTGTTCCTGGTAATCCGCTTGTTGATTCACCTACGGAAGTTTCTAATACTTTCCATTCTTCACCATTAACTTTAATATTAGCAAGTGGTGTTGGATTTAGTGCTCTTACTAAATTATGTAATTCAGTAGCACTCTTAGAAAAGTCTAAACGTTCATCTTCTCTTTTGATTTTAACAGTATGAGTTGCTTCATCATCATTTTGAGGAATATCGAAGTTTTCTCCTTCTACTATTACTGGTAATGTTTTAGCAAGTAAGTCTCTACCTAAGATAGATAACTTATCTGATAAAGTTCCATAAGTATCTTCAGGATCAATATCGATTTCTTTAGCATGAATAATATTACCAGTATCTAATCCTTTTTCCATATACATTAAAGTAACACCAGTAGTAGTGTCCCCATTCATAATTGCACTTTGAATTGGAGAAGCTCCTCTATACTTTGGTAAAAGTGATGCATGAACATTAATGCATCCGTAGTCTGGATAAATTAACATTTGTTCAGGAACTATTTGACCATAAGCAGCTGTAATAATTACATCAGGTTTCTTATTTAAAATATATTCATACTCTTCTCTGATTTTATTTGGAGTATAAACTTCGATACCATGAGATAAAGCACATGCTTTAACTGGACTTGGAGTTAAGACTCTCTTTCTTCCTACTTCTTTATCTGGTTGAGATACAACTAATACTACATCAGTTAACTCAATTAAACTTTCTAGGATTGGAACTGAAAATTCAGGAGTTCCCATAAATACTACTTTTAAATCTTTTACTTGTTTAGACATTTAAATCACCAAAGATATTATACTAAAAAATCACAAAAAAAAGAAGAGATAACTCTTCTTACTCAGTACGTAATGCTTCAACAGGATCTCTTTTAGATGCCGCTTTCGCAGGTATTAGACCACCTATTAAAGTTAGCAGTATACTCAATATTATAAGTAGTGTTGCATTATCTAAAGTTAGTTTTGCATTTAATGCTAAGTTTCCAGTTAAATGATGTATTACTGCATTAATTATTGGAATGAATATATAAGATATTCCTATACCAATAAGTCCTGAAAGGAATCCTATAATAAATGTTTCTGCATTAAATATAGATGAGATATTTCCTTTAGATGCACCAATACTTCTTAAGATACCAATCTCTTTAGTTCTTTCATATACAGAAATATATGTAATAACTCCAATCATGATTGAAGAAACTACTAAAGAAATAGATACAAATGCTATTAAAACATAACTTACTGCATTAACTATAGTTTTAACTGATGACATTAATGTTCCTGTGATATCAGAATAATTGATTTCTTTTTTCTCTTCAACTTTATCATTATATTCTTTTATGAATTTAATGAAGTTTTCTTTACCATCGAATGAAGAAAAGTAAACAGAAATAATTGTAGGTTCTTCTTTATCTTGATATCCAAGCTTAAGTAAATTAGTATCTGCGGTAGATTCAGGAGTACTCATTGCACTTACTACTCTCATAAGTTCATCTTCACTAAAGTTTAGTTTAAAGCAATCCATAAACTTATCTGAATCAATACTAAATGCATTAGTTAACTTACTTGTTATACTTGAAGTCATCTCAGTTACATTCTTAAGAATAAATACTCTCATTTTAGTTTCAGTCATGGTCTTAGCCATTTCAATCATACTTGCTTGAACTTCGACTGTATCTTTAACACCATTTATAATTCCTGTGTAAATTGCATCTTTCATAGTATCTTTCATAGCTTCAGGTACATTATCCATTGCTGTATTATAAGCAGTTAATACTCCATTTAAAATACCTCTATAAATAGTTTTATATGTATCAGCAGGTATATAGTATTCTTTTTCAAAAGAAGATACTATATCACTTACTTCACTACTATTAAGATATGCATCTACATCTAAGACATTCTTAAAGTTTTCTAAGACTTTATTAAATGATTCTTCATATGCATTTAATGCTGGAGTTGTATCAGTAGTAATAGCACCATTAATATTACTTATAAAGAACTCTGATTCTTTAGCCATTTGATTTTGATCTATATTAATATTAAATACACTATTAAGTTTTTCTTCATCTACAGAAACTAAATCATTAAATGTAAATGAATCAGTATTCTTCTTTTCATCAAATTTATTTCCTGAGAATACATCAATAGTAGTATCACTTAATTGTTTTTTAACAATTTCAGATTTACTAGATTCATCTATTATGTAATCAATTAATTCAGTCTTATATGCAATTCCTGGATTAATAGATCCACTAGTAACTCCAGACTTAGTGGTTATAATACCTACGATTTTAATAGTAATACCTTTATTGTATTGTTCCTTCATATATTCAGTATCTTCAGTCATATCCTCATAGACTTCATACTTATCATTATATTTGTATAAATTATATGGAAGTATAAGTTTTAATTCTCTATTTAAGATATCATCATATGTAAGTTTAAGTGGTTTATCTATGTTAGAAACACCCTCACCTCTGAATATCTTTGATACCATATCACTTAGTTCTTTTGCTTCTCTAAAACCTAAGGAATAAGTAATTAAATCAGGGATTGAATTACTATCTGGAAGAACTACAACCATTTCATCATACTTTTCTGGAAGTCTTCCTTTAAGAACTTCATATTGATTTTTAATGGTAGTATCATCATTCATAATTGGATGGAAAATGGAACTTGCAGATCCAATTGATGTTGATATGTTACTAGAATACATTGAAGTAAACATATCATTAGGATTCACTTTAGCAAGTGTATTAGTTGAATCATAAGTATAAATATATGGATCAACTGAATACATGTATCCAATTGATGAAACATCTTTCTTTAATTTATCTCTATTCTTTTCTAAATATTTTTTAAATGACCTAATATCATTTGCTTTTACACTAGCAAGTGTTTGAGAAACTTCTTGTCTTTCAATTACATTTTCACCAGTTACTTTTTCTTCTTCATCAGTATTACCACTAGAGACACCTAAAAGTAAACTAGTAATATCAACTGATTCCTTCATTATATTCAACGGATAACTTGTTAGAGACTCTTCTTGAATGCCATCTACATAGTTTTGGAATCCAGTTGAAATTGCTAATATTAGTGCAATACCAATAATTCCTATAGAACCAGCGAAAGCAACAAGTAATGTTCTAGCTTTCTTAGTCATTAAATTATTAAACGATAAAGATAAGGCAGTCATAAATGACATACTAGTTCTCTTACTTTTCTTCTTTAAAATCTTAGTTGATTCTTTAGTATCCACTTTTCCATCATATGGATGAGAATCAGATATTATGTGTCCATCTTTTATATTAATAATTCTATTAGAATACTTCTTAGCTAACTCTGGATTGTGAGTAACCATAATAACAAGTTTTTCTTTAGATATACTTTTAAGAACATCCATTATTTGTTTACTTGTTTCTGAATCTAATGCACCAGTTGGTTCATCTGCTAAGATTATCTCAGGGTCATTAACAAGTGCTCTTGCAATTGCTACCCTTTGCATTTGTCCACCACTTAATTGGTTAGGTTTTTTATGTACATGTTTTTCAAGTCCAACATCTTTAAGTGCTTTAAGTGCTTTTGCTTTTCTTTCTTCTTTAGATACACCAGATAAAGTTAAAGCAAGTTCAACATTCTTAAGTACACTTTGATGACTAATTAAATTATAACTTTGGAATACAAAACCTACTCTGTGATTTCTATAAGTATCCCAATCTCTATCAGTGTAATCTTTAGTACTTACTTCATTAATAATTAAATCACCAGAAGTATAATGATCTAATCCTCCGATTATATTTAAGAAGGTAGTTTTACCAGAGCCTGATTGTCCTAGGATTGATGCAAACTCACATTTTCTAAAACTAACAGAGACTCCATCTAATGCTTTTTGAGTAAAACCTGCGGTTTCATATACTTTAGTTAAATTTTTAATTTCAAGCATTCAAATCACCTTCTTACTATATTCACTCTATATTAATTGTATCTTACTTTATCAATAAGTGAAATACAAATTTTACATAATATTTAACAAAGATTTATACAAATTTTCAGTTTCTGAAGGGGTCAATCAATTTTTAAAAGAAATTTCAAGAGATTTAAGAGTTAACCGTGTATAAGTATATTAGAGGGAGTATTATCCTGAGTGTTATTCCTTTCTTTACGAAAGGAGTTGTAATTATGGTAAAAGTTTTAAATCGTATGATCCTAATTCTTTTTATAATTATTATTTTACTAATCATTTTCGACTAGTTCGAATATAAACCACAGGGGGTTTTGGATTAATAAACAAAAAGCACTTAGTAAAATACTAAGTGCTATAACCAAAAAATGGGAATAGCATTATGTAGATAATGCTTCCTCTAC
>CAMKAT010000045.1 GCA_946410555.1 uncultured Caryophanales bacterium
ACTCCTTTAGATTCTTTCATTTTATCGATTAGTTCTTCAAAGTATTTTTTACCTACTTCCATAACTACATCAGAATACATTTGAATGAATCTTCTATAGCAATCCCAAGCCCATCTTTCATTACCTGATTTTTCAGCTAATACTTCTACTACTTCTTCATTTAAACCTAAGTTAAGAATTGTATCCATCATACCAGGCATTGAAGCACGAGCACCACTTCTAACTGAAACTAAAAGTGGATTTTCTTTATCTCCAAATTTCTTTCCAGTAATCTCTTCCATTTTTCCGATGTACTCATTAATTTGACCTTGAATTTCTTCATTGATTTCACGACCATCATTGTAGTATTGAGTACATGCTTCGGTAGTGATTGTGAATCCTTGAGGTACAGGTAAGCCAATGTTAGTCATTTCTGCTAAGTTAGCACCTTTACCACCAAGTAGATTACGCATATCTGCACTACCTTCAGTAAATAAATATACATATTTTGTCATTATAACCATCCTTCCTTCTATATTTACCCTTCTTTAGTATACCATAGTTAATATTCTCTTTAATAAAAAAAATCGAGATTTACTCGATTTAATTTTTCTAATCATTTAATTTAATATACATATGGTACTTTCCATCATTATCTTTTTTGTAAAGTGCAATATCATCAAAGTTATATCTAAATAATATATAGTCTTTTTTAGATTTATAATCTATAGCTACTCCATTATTAATTAACTTAAATAAGTTATCACTTGCTGTAACAATATCTAAGTCTAATACTTCTTCAATGCTAAGTATTTTATATTTATTATTCTTAACATCATCAATAGTGTAAGAGTCTTTAATATCAAACTTACCTTGTTTAGTTCTTACTAAGCTAGTCATTGTTGCACATGTATTTAAAGACTCACCAATGTCTCTAATTAAACTTCTTATATAAGTTCCTTTAGAAACTAAACATCTAAATTTAACATCATTTTTATTTATAGATAAAACTTCAATTTCTTTGATATTAACTTTTCTAACTGGAAGTTCAACTTCTTCACCGCTACGTGCATAATCATATAGTTTTCTTCCATTTACTTTAACAGATGAATAAATAGGAACTTCTTGATCATATTCTTTTTGGAAATCCATAATAGCTTTAGTAATAGTTTCTTCATCTAAAGTAATATCCTCTTCTTTTAAAATGTTGCCAGTGATATCTAAAGTGTCTGTTAAAATTCCAAAACGCATTTCTGCTACATACTCTTTATATTCACTAGTAAGATCTAAATTAAGTTTAGTAAACTTTCCAATTGTACATACTAATACTCCAGTTGCTAATGGATCTAAAGTACCAGTATGTCCAATCTTTTTAGTATGGAATATATGTACTAAATCATTTACTACATCTCTTGAAGTAACATCCTTACCTTTATTAACAATTAATATACCATTCATTTAATCACTTCACTTTATTTACTTCTAATAATTTTCTTCTAAAATAATTTCTTTTTCTTACTTTTGCTTTATTGTTTTTAAAATTATAAACATCTACGAATACTTCGTTATCATACATTTCCGCAATCAAAAATGCTGGATATGCACCACTCTCTTTATTTATAATATTATCACTTAATGTTGGTGCTTTTAATTTATCTTGACTCTTTATTTTAAGTTCATGTCCATGTCCTATGAAACATAGACCTGCATCCCTTATAACATAATCATCTTCGATTTGTTTAATTTTATGGTCCATACCAAATAAATAATTATTCCAGTTGAAGTATGCTCTTTTATATCCTAAAGGATGTAATCCTTTCTTAGATTCTAAAAGAATCTTAGCATCTTTGTCATATTCAAATACTACAAAGTCATGATTACCCATTAGAAGATAAGTTTCAAACTCCGAAACTTCAGGATAAACTTTTTCTAGAGTTTTTAGTTGATAAGAAATTGGTTTATCTAATCCTTTATTAAATGAACCTTGGATGATATCTCCAAGATGAATACAACTAGATACATTTTCTTTAATACCCGTTTCATAAGCTTCATCAATATATTTTAAGTTTTCCCAATGACTACCTATGTGAGTATCTGCGATAACTAATATTTTTTCTCCCTCAGTTTTGAAGGTAGGAATTTCTTTCCTTTTTAAATCAAATTTTCTTGGGTTCAACACGTAAAGAAGAGTATTTTTACTTACACCAGTAAGCTTTTCTATGTCATCAAGTGACACACCATTTATATATAATTGCATTATATTATTATTTAACTCACTACTTATATCTCTTCTTTTATATATCATACACACGACCTCTACAATAATTATAACATTAAAACAAAAAAAGAATGAGTCCTAATTACTCATTCTCTTTATTTTCATCATTTTCATGAATTTTATCGATTAATTTTTCAATTTTCATTCCATATTCAATAGATTCATCTACGATAAATCTAAGTTCAGGAATGTGTCTTAAGTTTTCACCTAATCTATCAGCTAGGACTGTTCTAATCCAAGGAGCAGCTTCTTTTAAATTAGCTTCAACTACTTCAGCAGATTCTTCGCCCATATAAGTGTAGTAAACACGAGCCCAGCTTAAATCATTAGTAACTTCACAACCTGTTACTGTAACATGTCTTAAAGTTTCGTCTTTAGCTTCAAGTAATAATATATTTGATACTTCTCTCATAACTTGAGAAGAAATTCTACCTTGTTTTATATTATTCATTATCTCTTTATTTCAACCATTTCGTATGTTTGGAATACGTCCCCTTCTTTAATGTCATTATAACCATCAATAGTCATACCACATTCAAATCCATTTTTAACTTCGTGAACGTTATCTTTACCTCTTTGTAAAGAGCCAACTTTACCATCATAGATGATAACTCCATCTCTAATTACTCTTACTTGAGAGTTAGATTTAACAACACCATCAGTTACAAATACACCAGCGATGTTTCCAACTTTAGAGAATTTGAACATCTTTCTAACTTCAGCAGCACCAGTTACTTTTTCTTCGTATTCAGGATCTAACATACCCTTCATAGCTGCTTCCATTTCTTCAACTAATTTATAAATGATTGTATATGTTCTTAATTCTACACCAACACTCTTAGCAGAGTCTTTGATTTGATTTGTTGGAACAACATTAAATCCAATAATGATTGCATTTGATGCTTGAGCAAGTGAAATATCACTTTCAGTTACAGTACCAATTCCTGATCTTATAACTTTAATCTTAACTCCTTCAACATCAATCTTTTCTAAAGAATTCTTACAAGCTTCTTCTGAACCTCTTACATCACATTTTAATACTACATTGATTTCTTTAACACCTGATTGAATAGATGCAAATAAATCATCAAGTGAAAGTGATTTAGGAGCAGCAGCTTTAGCTTTAGAATCTACAACTCTCTTTTCTGCAACTTCTCTTGCTTTCTTTTCAGTTTCGAAAGCCATGAATTTATCACCAGCTTCTGGGTTTCCATTTAAACCAGTAATTTCAACTGGAGTTGATGGACCAGCAGAAACGATATCTTTTCCTTGGTCATTCTTCATTGTACGAACTCTACCATTAGTTAAACCAACTACGATAGGATCTCCAATTCTTAATGTACCATTTTGAATTAATAGTGATGCAACACCACCCATGTTTTTATCAATTCTTGATTCGATTACTGTACCAGTTGCATATCTATTAGGATTTGCTTTTAATTCTTCAACTTCTGCAATTGCAAGTAAAGTATCAATTAAGTTAGGAATTCCTTCACCAGTTAATGCAGAAATCTTAACAAATGGATATTCTCCACCCCATTCTTCAGGAGTAATTCCTTCAGCTGACATTTCTTGCATAACTCTGTCTGGATTAGCTTTTGGAGAATCCATTTTATTAACTGCTACTACAATTGGAACATTAGATGCTTTGGCATGGTCTATAGCTTCTTTAGTTTGAGGCATAACTCCATCTTCAGCACTTACAATAATAATTACGATATCAGTTACTTGTGAACCTCTTGCTCTCATTTCAGTAAATGCAGCATGTCCAGGAGTATCTATAAATGTAATTTTTTGTCCATTATATTCTACTTGGTAAGCACCAATACTTTGAGTGATTCCACCTGCTTCACCAGCTGCAATATGAGAATTTCTAATGTAGTCTAGTAAAGTAGTTTTACCATGGTCAACATGTCCCATGATTGTAATTACTGGAGGTCTTGCTTCAAGATCTTCTTCTTTATCAATTATTTCATAATTTTCAAAGTTAGTTACGTCTTGAGTTTCACTTCTTTTTAATGTTTTACCAAATTCTGCTACTACGATTTCAGCAGCATCAAAATCGATTGATTGAGGAAGACTAATCATCATACCTAACATCATAAGTTTCTTAATTAAATCAACACCAGAAACTTGAAGTTCATTAGCTAAATCTTGAACTGTCATTCCTTCTTTATATAAAACTACATTTTCATCTTTCGATGCTTCATTACTTTGTAGTTTTTCTTTATTTTTATACATTTCTTTTTTCTTGTTTTGGAATTCTTTAGCAATAGATTCAGAAGATTGTTTATTCTTATTCTTATTGAATTTTTCTTTCTTGTTAACATCACTTTTAGCGATAGTATTAACACGATTATCTTCCATCATTCTATCAACGATAATTTCTTCTTCTTCAGTTTCGATTTGTAAATCATCTTCTTCATCTAAAGAAAACATTGTATTATCAAGCATAACGATTGCATCATCATCTAAAAGATCATCTTTTTGATTAACTTTAATACCTAATTCTTTACACTTGTTTAATACGTCTTGAACAGTATAATTCATACTTTCAGCATATTCTTGAACTGTCATATAATATACCTTCTTTCTTTTTTATATTGTTTTTCTTAACTCTTCAAATACACTTTCTTCAACAGTAGTTTCTAATAATTTATTTAAGATTTTAGTCTTTTCTGCTTTATCAAAAACTTCTTTATCACGTTTTAAGTAAACACCATGACCGTTTACTTTACCTGTTAAATCAACGATGACACCATCATCAGTCTTTACTACACGTATAAGTTCATTTTTTGGAAGTTTCTCTCTTGAAACTACACAAGTACGCATAGGAATTTTCTTCATTATCTATTTCCTTCTTCTTGGATTTGAGTCATTGATTTAACATCAATTCTAAACTTAGTTAACTTAGAAGCTAACTTAATATTAATACCTTTTTTACCAATAGCTAGAGATAATTCATCATCAGGAACAATAGCTAATGCTTCATTTTCTCCATTTTCATTTTTAAGAACATTAACAATAACATTCTTTGCTGGTGAAAGTGCATATTTAATAAATTCTGCAGGATCTTCAGAGTATTTAACTAAATCTACTTTTTCTCCATTTAATTCAGAAAGAATAGAAGCAATTCTAACTCCTCTTTCTCCGATACATGAACCAACTGGATCTACTTGTGGATCATTTGAGTAAACAGCAACTTTACTTCTTACTCCTGGTTCTCTTACTACTGAATGTAATTCAATAGTTCCATCTTGTAATTCTGGTATAACTGACTCAAATAATCTCTTAACAAATCCATAATGTTTACGAGTTAATAAAATAACTGGTCCTTTGTTTCCTGCTTCTACTTTAGAAACATAAACTTTAATTTGAGAACCCATCTTTAACTTTTCACCTGGAATAATTTCTGATTTTGGTAAGATACCTCTAGTTCTACCTAAATCAACATAATAATTCTTAGCATCTTCCATAGCTAAATTTCCAAGTAATAATTCATATTGTTTATCAGCATATTCATCAATAATAGAATTCTTTTCTGCTTCTCTAATTTTTTGTACTACAACTTGTTTGCAAGTTGAAGCTGCTACTCTACCAAAGTCATGTGGAGTTACTTCTTCTCTGAATTCTTCTCCAACTTTAGCTTCTGGCCATTTCTTTAATGCATCTTCTAAAAGAATTTGAGCATCACTATTAATTTCAGGATCTTCATATGTAATGTTTCCTTCTTCATCAGTGATTTCTCTTCCGTCATCATAATCGTCTACTACTACATAGTAACGATATACTCTGAATTCTCCAGTTTTTCTATCAATTTCAACTTTAACATTTGATTTTGATTCATAGTTCTTTTTATAAGCACTAATTAAACCTTGTTCCATTGCTTCATAAACAACATCTTCAGAAATAGATTTTTCTTCGATAATGTTCTTTAAAGCCTTAATAAATTCCTTACCGTTCATTTTATTCTTCTCCTCTTTCTTTACTTGTAATTTCTAAGGTGTATTCTTGATCAATTAAATCATATTTATCAAGAATTGGATTAATAACTCTAGTTGCTTCTACGATAGTGTCTAAATCAATTCCATTAATTTTATCTAATTCAATTTTTAAATAATATTGATTTGATTCTTTCTCCCATGTTACAGATTCAACAATTATTTCCATATCTTGCATAGGTTTTGTAATAATTTCTCTAATTTTTTCTAAAGTTTTCTCCATAAAATACCTCCAAACATAAACAAAAGTGGGAATTTCTGCCCACTTAAATGTTACTTGTATTATACTAGATGCTTAATCTTAAGTAAAGAAAAAATCTTAAGTTTCCTTAAGATTTATTCATTAGTTTTGTTTTTTATGAGTGTATATTGCTAATCCAATTAATGAAATAGTAATAAATGCACTAGTCATAATAGAATAGTCAACTTCTGAACCAGTTTGAACAAGTTCCTTTTTAGGTTCTTCTTCAGGTTCATCATTACCTTGACCACTAGT
>CAMKAT010000046.1 GCA_946410555.1 uncultured Caryophanales bacterium
TCAACTATTTTATTTTTAATCTCTTTATTTATTTTTACATTTGTACTATGCAACATTTATAAAAGTAAGAATAAAGAAATGAATCCTAAGACTGATGAAAATGGTGAGACTACTTCAATAATTATAAGTGGTACTACTTATATCAATGAAGATGGAGATACAATTGCTACAATCATAGATGAAGAAACTGGTGAAGAAATAACAGTTATTATTGATTCAGATACAGGTGAAGTACTTACAACTACTACAAATCCTGAAACTGGTGAAGTAATTACAAAAGTGATTACAACAAAACCAACAACTACAAAACCTAGTATTAAAGTAGATGCAACATATAATAATGTAGATGAAATGAAAAAGTCTAATATTAGTGATGGTAAGATAGTATTAACTAAAGGATATTATAATGCTAATGATGGTGGTGGAGCATACTACAATATAGTTAAAACTACTAATTATTCTGAAGATAATGGAAGAGTAGTAAAACTTAATAATGGTTTATTTGCAGTTCTTAAAAACAGTGAAGAATCAATTATGTCAGTTAAACAATACGGAGTTAAAGGTGATGGAAGTTCTAATGATGTAAATCAAATGAATGCTATAGTAAAAGCAGGATATAAAACTCTATATTTTCCAAATGGAACATATAATATGAATGAATATTTTTGTAAACCAAATAGATATATTGAAATCGTAGGTGATGGTAAACAAAAAACTATTATCAAAAACTTTAGTATTGAAAATAGATATGGAATTAAACTAGAAAATGCTACATTCGAAGGTGGTAAAAAATTTGATTTTTCATCAGCTGGTGGTACTGTTATTGGTAGTCAAGTAATCTTGGTTAGAGTATTCTTAAATGATGATACCAATAGTATTACATTTAATAATTGTGTATTTAATGATATGGATATAGTATCTGACTTAAGTACAAGCTTAGCAACTTCTCTTAAGTTTGATCATGTAACTAACTGTGACTTTAAAAACATAAGAAGAGCATGTATTTATCATTCAGCTAATATTGGTGAATCAATTTATACAGGTAATACATTTACAAATATAGGTAGCAAAAGTATAAATAGATATTTTGTTACATGTATTTGGTTAGGAGATATCACCAATAACTCTTATACTGAATCTAAAAATGTAATAATCAAAAATAATAAATTTATTCACTTTATGACTGGTGATGATCCATCTATGGCTAAACATGTAATAAATGGAAATATTATCGCTATCAGAGCTAATAAAGCAATCATAGATAATAATTATGTTAATAATGTAGATGGTATTGGTGAAGATAGAGAAGCAGTTTATTCAAAAGTAAAATATTTAACTGTTTCTAATAATACTATAATTAATGGTGGATTTGGAGAGGGTTACATCACTTGTAAGAATCAAGATGGATCAGATGCATTTGCCACAATCACAGGAAATAATATTAGTGGAGACTATGGTGTAGGAATCTATAACTATGGAGCTGGATTAATAAAAAATAATACTATTAATATTAAACATGCTAGAGGTGGAATTACATGCCATTATAGAGAAGTAACTGGAAAAACTATAACTATCGAAGAAAACTCAATCAATTTAGGAGCAGGAACTTATCAATATAACGGTTCAGGAATTTCAGGATATGGACCAGGCAATATAATTGTTGTAAGTGGTCCACGTGGAGATGCATTTATAAAAAATAATAGAATTAATTTAACACAAACGGGAGAAGTATTCCCAGTCGGAATTGATGTCTCAGCATTAAGAGATAATGTTACAATCACAGGAAACACTATCGAAGGTGCAAGTGCACTTACAACTGGTGTAATGGTTCATGCAAACAATACAACATCAGAAGATTGTAGAGATAGTGTAATGAATATATCAAATAACTCTATCAAAGGAATAAATGGTACTGGTGTTTCATTCTTCTTTAGTGATTCAAGTGGTGTTGTTAGTACAAGAAGATATGAAATTTCAAATAACACGGTATATACACCTAATAATTATGCAGTACAAATTCAAGCATCATCAGGTTCAAATGATACTTTAATATATTCAGCACCTATGGGAGATCCAGCTAATAAAAATAAAGCACATGCAGTAAATGTTAAGAATATTACAGATCCAAATGGTTTAGTAACAAGTGCATAAAATTGAATTTTAGAAAGAAATAAAAGAATACAACGGTATTCTTTTTTTATTTTTATTACTATGATAAAATTTAAAATAGGTGATAATATGAATATCATAGATATAATAACTAAAAAGAAAAACAACGAAGAATTATCATATGAAGAATTATCATATGCTTTTAATGGATATTTAAGAAAAGAAATCCCTGATTATCAAATGTCTTCACTTTTGATGGCAATTGTAATTAATGGTATGAACTTAAAAGAAACTATAAGTCTTACTGATATATTTTTAAAATCAGGAGAACAATATCATTTAAGAGATATCATGGATGATGTTGTAGACAAACATTCAACTGGTGGAGTAGGAGACACTACTACATTAATCCTTGGACCAATGTGTGCATCCTTAGGACTTAAGATGGCTAAGATGTCAGGTAGAGGTTTAGGAATTACTGGTGGTACAATTGATAAACTTGAATCAATCCCAGGATTTAGAGTTAACCTATCTAAAGAAGAACTTATAAACCAAGTAAAAACAATTGGTTTTGCTAACTGTGCTCAAAGTGATAACCTAACACCACTTGATAAAGTTATCTATGCACTTCGTGATGTCACAGGAACAACTGAATCAATTCCTTTGATTGCGTCAAGCATCATGTCTAAAAAGATAGCACTTGGTGCTAAAAACATACTTATAGATGTTAAATATGGCAGTGGTGCTTTAATGAAAACTAAAGAAGATGCTGAAGAGTTAGCGAATTATCTTAAAAAGATTGGTGCATATTATGAAACAAATGTAGAATGTTTAATAGATAATATGTCTAATCCATTATCTCAAGCAATTGGTAATGTAATCGAAGTAATCGAAGCAATTAGTGTTTTGAGGGGAAAAGAATGTATATTAAAGAAAACATGTGTAGAAATAACTGCTAAACTACTAGTTATGAGTAAAGGTATCCCATATGAAGATGCTGAACATTTAGCTGAGAATTCTATTACCTCTGGTAAAGCTTTAAATAAATTTATGGAATTTGTATCTGCTCAAGGTGGATCAATTGAGAGAGTATACCTAAGTGATAAAAGAATAGAAGTAAAAGCTAAACATGATGGCATTATTAAAAATATAGATGCACTTGGAGCTGCAAAATTAGCTGCAAAACTTGGAGCATCTAAGATGACTCTAGATGATACTATTGATTATTCAGTTGGAATTTATCTTAAAAAAGTCAAAGGTGATGAAGTTAAGAAAGATGAATCATTAATGACTTTATATGTTAAAGATTATAATCAAGAGTTTATTGAAGAAGATTTTTCATTTATTGAGTACTAATATTTATTATTTAGTAAATTTTTGATAATATATTAATAGAATAAGAGGGTGTATATATGAACGAACAAACAAATTTGACAAACAATGTAACTCCAACAACTCCAGTTACTAATACACAAGTTGTACCTATCGTAGATGCAATTAATGCTGAATTAGGAACAACTCCATTAGAACAACCACAAGTAACTGCTCCAGTACAAGATGTACCAGCAATTCCTGTTGTTAATGTGCAAACACCAGTAACTAATACTGTAGTTCCTCCACAAGGAGAAACAATATTAACCGAGAGTCAAGATTCTTCAACTTTAGATGTATTAAGCGATACACCTGAAACAGTTCAAGATGTACAAAATATAGATGTTTCTATTCCTTTCATGGAAGAATCTAAAAAGATTGAAGAGATTTCTAAAGAAGAAACTCCAGCACCAGTAGAAATAGAAATGCCAAAAGAAGTTGAAATACCTACAGTTAAAAGCGAAGAAGTTACTCCAAATAATACTGAAGTAATGGAAATCCCAAAAGCTAATAATAAAGAAGTAGGAACATTTAATGATTCAATACCAAGCGATGAAGAACAAAAGAAAATGTTTGGTAAGATTAAAAACATTAATGATGTAACTGCTATCGTAGAAATACATAAAGAAAACATGGTTGTACCAAACCTAATGAACTTACACGTAGTATTTGAAACTAAAGACGGCAAGAAAATACTTGGAGAGGTTAAAACACTTGATGGTGATGATGCACATATCAACCTTTTAGGGCAATTTGTTGAAGGTGGAAGATTCATCGCAGGTACAATAATTAAACCTACATTAGATTCTTCAATTAGAATTATTAAACCTGAAGAAATGGATATAGTATTTGGTAAAGATGATCCAGGTTCAATCTATTTAGGTAAGAGTGCTGTTTATCCAGGTAAAGATGTTTATATAGATATTAATGATATGTTCTCTAACCATATGGCAATATTTGGTAATACTGGTTCAGGTAAATCTTGTTCAGTAGCTAGAATTGTACAAAACATATTCTTAAATAAAAACTTCTTACCATTTAATGCTAATTTATTCTTCTTTGATGCATATGGTGAATATAAGAATGCATTTAAAGTATTAAATCAATTAAATCCAAATTATCAATATAAGTTTATTACAAGTAATCCAGTTGATGATACAGATGTAATGTTAAGAATTCCAATTTATCATTTAACTGTAGATGATATGTGTTTAGTATTACAAGCTGATAACCATCATCAATATACAATCGTTGAAAGAACATTAAAGCTTGCAAAATTATTCTCTAAAGATGATGAGAATACAAGAAAACTTAAAAACCATTTAATTGCAAAAGCAATCATGGCTGTACTTTTCTCAAATCAACAAGCAAATGGTAAAAAGAATGATATATTTACAATTCTAAAAGATTGTTCTACACCAGAATTCAATGTAGATACAGATATCCAAGGAATTGGTTATGTAAGAAAATTTAGTGAATGTTTTGGTATTGATAGAAATGGTGAATTTGGTGAATCAGTACTTATTAATGAATACTTACTTAAATATATAGATGATGAATTAGAAATGCATATGGCAGTTCCGGAAGATCCATTCTATACATTAGATGATCTTGAAAAAGCTATGTCATTCTGTTTAATCGGAGATGGATTTTTAGGAAATAAGATAATGCAAGATAATGCTACAATCTTACAAGTAAGACTTCATTCATTAAATAACTCATCAAATAGAAAATTCTTTGATATTCCAAATTATATTTCAAAAGACAATTATATATCCTCATTAATTGTTCATAACAATAAAAGAAGTCAAATAGTTAATATAAATCTTGAAGATATCGATGATCAATTAGCTAAAACAATAGTTAAGATATTCTGTAAAATGATATTTGACTTTGCTAAGAGTAGACAAGATAGAGCTCAAATACCATTCAACTTATTTATAGAAGAAGCACATAGATATGTTCAAAAGAATGATATAGACCTTTTCTTACTTGGATATAATATCTTTGAAAGAATTGCTAAGGAAGGTCGTAAATATGGTGTTATGTTAGATTTAATCTCACAAAGACCAGTAGAGTTATCCGATACAGTAATAGGACAAACATCTAACTTCTGTATCTTAAAGATGACACACCCATTAGACCTTGATTATATTAATAAAATGCTTCCAAATATCTCTGGTGATGTAATTGATAAA
>CAMKAT010000047.1 GCA_946410555.1 uncultured Caryophanales bacterium
AAATTTAAACTTGGATATGTTGTTTGCATTGTAGTTTTAAAACTTGAATTACCCGTTTTTATTGTTGTTGTTGATGGAACGTTTTTAAATACATTTTCATAGGTATAACCTTCTTCAAATGTTGTAAATCCTGATAAATCTATAGTACTTAAATTTTCAACTTCACTAAACATTGTATCTATGTATTTAACATTATTTGGTTTCCATGTTGATATATTTAAGTTAGTTAGATTTTTATCACCATTAAATATATTTCTAAAATCATATACTTTTGAAACATCAAACATTGATAAATCAAGAGATGTTAAACTAGTACATGAACCAAACATATTTCCAATATTTAAGAGTTTTGGAGCACTCCAATTAGTAAAATTAACTGTTTTTAAACTAGTGCATCTATAAAACATACCTGTCATAAATCTTACCCTACTAGCATCAAATGTTGATAAATCTATTGATTCTAATGAAGAGTTACCTTCAAACATAGATGAAAAGTTATCAGCCATTTCTGTTTTAACATATCTTAAATCATATGATTTTACCTTAGATAATCCTTTAAACATCTTTCTTGGATATTTAGATAAGTTAATATATCCATCTGCAGCAATAACCAAATCATACATTCCTTCTTCACTAGAATTTACTAAATATCCTATAACTGAATTATCTTGATTAAATGATAAATCCCATTTAGCAACTGTATTTTCTGGTACATCTAATTTATTATTAAATGTAACACTTACTATTTTTTCTCTATATTTATCATCTTTATAATATACACCATCTTCTTGTGTATTTTCAGTCATTAAATATGATTCAGTTGAATAATCACCTTTTAACCATCTTTTAAATTGAAATGCTACTTGATTTAACTGACTATCAGGAACATTTTCATCCCAAGTTTTATATTTATAAATACTTATAAAGTTATAAGCCCAATATCCTGTTTCCCAGCAGAAATACATATAACTAATATTATATTTATTTAACATTGTTATTAACGCACGAGATTGAGCTGGATTATAATAATCTTCTCTTATCATTTCAGCTGGAGCTCCAGAACATTCTGATTCAAACATAGGAAGTCCAGCATCTATTGCTTTTTGTAAGTAACCTAATCTCTCACTATTAACTGATCCTGAATAAGTATGATGAGTATACATAATGTTTTTATAACTTAATTCATTTCCGATTACTAAGTCAGGTCTACTGTCTAAGCTTGGTGTACCAACTAAAATTAATGAATCTGGTGCTTTTGCTCTAATCATAGGGATTAATTCATCAGCGTGATTCTTTATTGGTTCCCAAGTTGTTGCATATGGTTCATTCCATATTTCATAAATTATATGATAATCATTACCATAGTGATTTACTATATCACTAAATGTTTTTTTAGCGGCAGCTGTTCTTGAAATATCAGGATCATCAGAAGCAGAATTCCAGTTTAATATAACATATAAATCATTTGCAATTATATTATCTATAGCATTATATAAATCAACTAATCTAAGGCTATATTCTTCAGCTTCAGTATCCCAAAAAGATTTACCTACAAACATTCTAAATCCATTAGCTCCCCAGCTATTTAACACACTCATAGATTTTTTAGAATACATTTTATCTGCTTGTCTTAAACAAGATGAGTAAGATGAATTGGGTGATATTGCATTAGATGTACCCATAAGTCTAAATTCTTCACCTTTTGAATTCATTAATTTAGATCCTTCTACATGAAGTCTTCCATTATTAGATGCAAATTTAGTTACATCTACATTACAATATTCTTCATCAACAACATAAATATAATCATTTAAAGCACTTTTTCTATAACACTTATCTTGTTTTTTAATTGCCAATTCAACTTCACCATTTCTTGTTATAACTACTTGATCATTGAAATTATTATCTATTTGTAATTCATTAATTAAATTAGTTCCAAGTAAATTAGAATTAGTATTACTTTCATAATAAGAGTTAGCTTTATCAACTAAGTTATCAACATCAATCATATTATCATCAAAATAACTAAATGGTGAATTGCCTTTAAAATAATTATAAAGTTTAGATACATCTCCTAAATCAATTTTTTGATCATTAGTTGTATCTCCAGATTTTATTCCATTACTATTTAAATTAGTTTTACCAATATAAGCATTATACAGTTTAGATACATCTCCAAGATTAATAGTACCATCATCAGTAACATCACCTAGTACTACAATATTATAAGTACTATCTCCAGACTTTAATGTATAACCATTACTAACTTTATTTCCATTTACAAGTAATTCATTATTAGTATTATATACACTTAATTCATTACTACTATTTATTTTAGAAAGTAACTCTTCTACTCTAAAATTGTAAGTCGTAGGTACTGCATATATAGTATTATTCTTTATTTCATATTCACTAGATGAAAGTATTGAATCACTACTAGAAAAAGAAAACTTAATAACTATAGTTATTACAAAAATTAAAATTAAGAATATATAAATCACTTCATGTTTTAATCTCTTCATAGTCTCATCTCTATAATATATAATATCATATTTTATATATTAAAAAAACACTTAAAATTAAGTGTCTTATTTAATAGTAAGATTAGAATACATACTAATTAATTTATTCTTAAACTCATCATTACTAGTTTTAATTACTCATTAATTTAGGTCCTTCTACATGAAGTCTTCCATTATATGTAGCATATATATCTTTATTACTTTCCTTAGTTCCAGATAAGATATATGCTCCTTTTTCTAAGGTATAGCTATAAGTATATCCATTAGCCTCACAATTAGATGCACTTATAACTGTATTTCCCTTTAAATTATATGATGTACAAGTAACATTACCTTTTGTAGTTATACCTAAGCTAGATAAACCATTAACCTCTCCATCATTAAAATCATTACCTCTAAGTAGTGCTTTTGCAATTTCTTTATTAACGCTTTCTACATGTCCTTCTACTGAACGAGCTCCTACAGATATTTTTGCATTCTCAATTACTTTAGCAAACCGTGGTATAGCAATTAAAGCAATGATTACAAGTATTACGATTACTGCAAGAAGTTCTATTAAAGTAAAACCTTTTTTTCATTAAAACTCACTCCATTATTTTCACTACATTAAATGTTATAGCAAAAAAAGGTAGTAAATTCTACCTTTTACTCAATATTTAGTGATGGATATTCTGATTGCATTTTAGTTTTAAATGCTTCATCACCTATTTTAATTACAGCACTTGTTGGAACATTTTTAAATATATCAGTATATGTACATGATGAATTAATAGTAGTAAAGCCGGATAAATCAATTTCAGTAATTTTTTCATTACCATAAAAGGCATTATGGAATCTAGTTGCTACTTCATTAGTCCATGTTGATGTATTAACTGTCTCAAGTTGTTTATTGTTATAGAAAAGATTTGAAAAATCATTTACTT
This sequence comes from uncultured Caryophanales bacterium, assembly GCA_946410555.1. Classification (GTDB taxonomy): domain Bacteria; phylum Bacillota_I; class Bacilli_A; order RF39; family UBA660; genus UBA6985. The sequence goes on from CAMKAT010000047.1 coordinate 3,446, forward strand.
GTGTAACATTAAAACCTGATAAATCAACACTCTTTAAACTTTCACAATTATAGAACATTGCAGCAATAAATTTAAGTTTACTAGTATTCCAGTTTTTAAAGTTAACGCTAACTAAACTTGTACATCCACTAAACATATCAGAAGTTGAAACAATACTTGATGATTTTAAATTTGATAAATCTATTGTTTCAAGTGATGAATTTCCTGAAAACATTGATGATGTAGTAAATAGCATATTTGATGAAACATTAGAAAAATCATAATTTTTTACATTTGATAATCCTTTAAATAATTTTCCTGAATTAACAGGAAGGTTTATTTTTTTATTAGAACAAATTACTAAATCATACATTCCAGATGTTGAAGATGGTTTTAAATAACCCATAATTGTTTTATCTTGTAGATAAGATAAGTCCCATGATACAACAGCATCTTTTGGAATAGATAATTTATTATCAAATGAAACACTTATTATTTTATCTTTCCATTCATTTGATCTATAAGTATCTCCAGTATTTTCTGAGTTTTCCTTCATCATATATGTATCAGTTTCAATATTTCCACCCAGCATTTTCTTAACAAATTTACCACTTTCTCTTAAGATAGAATCAGGTAAACTTTCATCCCATGTATGTTTTTTACTATCAACAATATTATATGACCAAAGACCTGATTCCCAGCAAAAATACATATAACTAATATTATATTTTTTTAATATATTAAAATATGTATATGCAGGTCCAGCATCAATATAATCCCCCTCTGGTATTCCAGAGTCTACACTTGATGTTTCTGTTTCAAATATAGGTAATCCAGCTTCTATTGCTTTCAATAAGTATCCTAAATAAGGATTTCTAACACCAGATGTATATGAATGGTGTGAATACATTATATTTTTATAAGTTAACTCATTGCCAATTATTAAATCAACTCTAGTGTCTGAATCAGGTGATCCAACTAAGATAATTGAATCAGGTGCATTAGCTCTTATAACAGGAATAATTTCTTCTGCATATGCTTTAATTTCAGCCCATGTTTTAGCAGCAGTTGGTTCATTCCAAATTTCATATATAATATGATAATCATTTTTATAATGACTTGATATTTCATTAAATACATATTTAGCTGCTTCTTTTTGAGGAGCTCCATGAGTATCTACACCAGGGCTCCAGTTAAGTATTATATACATATCATTTGCAATAATTGTATCTATAAATTCATATAAATATGGAAGGACTCTATTATAATCTTCACTTCCAGATTCCCAGTATTCTTTTCCAATAAATGTTCTAAATCCATTTGCTCCCCAGCTTTTTAATGTTTTTACAGATTTATCTGTATACATTTTATTACCGCTGGGTCTTACAACAGCGAATTTTGACATTGGTGTAACACCATTTGATAAACCTACAATCCTAAATTCTTGACCTATTGAATTCATTAATTTAGATCCTTCTACATGAAGTCTTCCATTATTAGATGCAAA
>CAMKAT010000048.1 GCA_946410555.1 uncultured Caryophanales bacterium
ATTCTTGAATTAGTTTATTTGAAATTATTTCAGCATTTTCATATAAATACTTACAGATATTAGTTCTCAGATATCCAAATTCTAAAAGTCCTATCTTTCTAGGATCATTTATATATTGCTTATATCCATAAGTACTATTTAGTAATTGTAGTAAATATACATAAGGCATGTATTCAATATCATATTTATTTAAAGTAATATGTTTGTTAACTGTTTTTACATATTCAACTAAATGATCTAAATTAAATTTACCATTCTTTGCATCACTATCTATATAACTATAACTTCTTATTATTTCCCATACGATTGGCATCTTACAAGCCGACACAAAATCTATTACTGCATTTACTTTATCATCTTTATAAATAAATTGGATTTGACTAAAGTCACCATGAGTATTCTTAATGGTTAATTTAGAATAGTTAGAAAAGTCTTTATCTTTGATTGATTCTATCATAGATAGTTTATCTTCCAAATCAGATTTTATTTTTGAATAATTGATATCCGTATCATCTAAAAGTGATATTAGTTTCTCATGTTTAAGAGTAGCTTCATTTAAAGCTGATTCTGTATACCATTCACTTATATCAAATGTAGGCAATTCTCTATTAAGAGTTTCTAGAGATTTAATAATACGACCATAAAGGTCTGCACACTCAAGTGTTTGTTTAAGAGTTCCTTCATTGTTATGTAAAGTATAACCATCTATAAATTCTTGTAAAATAATTATTCTTTCTTTATAAAGACAATAGAATTCATTGTTCTTTGTTTTTATATAAGTTGGTACAGAAATATTATCTTTCTTTAAATGATTAATAATATCTATTTCATTAATTATTTCTGTTTCACTATAATCAGATTGAAATTCTTTTAAAACATATGAATCATTATTAAGTGAGTATAGATTTGCACTACCTCTATTAATTCTATCTACATTAGTTATATCTAAATCATATACATCTTTTACAAAAGTTATTATTTCTTCATTATTAATAAATACTGTTTCTTCAAGCATAACTACTCCTTAGTAAGTTTATTAAAGTATTCTACATATATAGGATATGTAGGTTTATCATATTTATATGTTCTACATAATCTTATATAGAAAAGAATAATCATAAGATTCTTTTTGTATTCTATTGATTTATCAAAATATTTTAATAAGTCGTTAAAGTCTATTTTAGTATAAATATCACTATTGGAAAATATTGCAAAGTAGAAATCATATAAAGGATCTCCTACTACTCCCATTGGATCTATTACATAAAGCTTATTCTCATTCATAATAAAATTATGAGTTCCAAAGTCTCCATGAATTAAATATTGATCAATATTATATTTATCAATTTCTTTGATTGCTTTATATACAGGATTAATATCTATTGGTTCTCCTTCGATCATCTTAGCAGAATAATCTACTTCATCTCTTAAGAATTCAGACCATCTTTTATGATCATCATAAAGATATCCAAATCCTTCATAGTTGAATGTTTTATAATTAGATGTTATTTCATAGAATGTGTTTATTAAATAATCAACATCAGTTACTTCATTAAACTTATTACCTTTTAAGAATGATAAACATGCATAACTTAAATCATAATTTATATAATATAGCTTTTGAAAGTAATCACTTTTATTATCTGAAAAGAATTCTTTAAATACATCTAGTTCTTGTTTAGTAGAACTTTTTATTAAATATTCATCTTTAATACTGAATACATAAGCATCTGTTTTACCTTCATCAAATACATGTATATCATCTTCATTAAAATCTATATTAAGTCTTAATTTTATATCATTATATATATCGTTCATAAACACTCCTTATTTAACTTCCCAATAACCTGTTTTATCTGAACCAATTCTTTCAATTAAATCATTTTCTATTAAACTCTTAAAGTTTCTTTTTACAGTTCTTACATTAACGTTTAAATGTTCTGCGATTCTATCTTGAGTTATATATTTATCACTCATAATTAATTCTATAATTTTTTCTTGAGTGGTAGTTAGTTTAATTATATTATTTTTTATTATCTTATCAAGTGAAGAATTAATAACATCTAACATAAATTTAATAAATGAATTTACATTACCATTAACATGACATTCACTGATAGAATTATAATACTTTTCTTGATTAAAATATATCTCTTCTTCGATTGGAATATATTCAAAATTCTTATTATACTTATTTAATAATAGTGATACCCATAGTCTAACAAGTCTACCATTACCATTAGTAAACGGGTGAATTGATACAAAATAATAATGAAATACACATGCTTGAATTAATAAGTTATCTTTACTTGTTTTTAAATACTCAAATAAACTATTCATTAAAGATGGTACTAATATAGAGTTAGGTGCAACATATATTACCTTGTTTTCTCTTTTTACTCCTTCACCATGATCCCTATAAAAACCATTATCATCTTCTAAATACTTCATTAATGTATTATGGGCTTTAAGAAAATCTTCTTCATTTTTATAGTCTAAATTTTTTAACATACTATAAGCTTTAAAAGCATTTTTAACTTCTTGAATTTCTTCTTTTTTACCTATTACTTGTTTGTTTTCATAAATCTTTTCTGTATTAAAAAGTGAGATTGTATTTTCTTCGATAGCAAGTGATGAGTGAACTGATCTAACCATAGCTTTTTTAATCATATATTTTCTTTTTTTAGAATCATTAATTTTTACTTTATTTATTTTTAATTCTATTTCATTAATCAACTTTTCTATTTTTTCATCAATATGAAACTTTGGATCAACTTTATCAAATAAGTTCACTATACTCACCTTCTACTTAATTGAATTATAACATAAATGTCACTCTAAATGTCACTGTATTTTTAATTGACATTGATAGTTATTTATAATACTATAACTACCGGAGAAATGAGGTTAATATGGAAGAAATAAAAAGCATAAATAGAATACTTGAAGATAGACCTTATTTAGGTAAAAGACATGATGGTTTTCCATCAGTTGGTGTTAAAAAAGATGGTTTTTCGGAACCAATTAAAAGAATCGCAGATGGATTTTCATTATATGATAGTTTAATTGCTACAAGAAACTTTAATAGTAAAAAAGAATATAACTTTACAAGTGGAGATCCACTTCAATTTGAGGCATTTCCACCTATCAAAGATGCAATGCATAAATATATAGAATCAGAGTTTAGTTATAAATATCCTTACTCTGAGGGTGATGATAGAATCAGAGAAATACTTGTTAAATATTTAAAACAAGAAGGAATTGTTAATACTGATCCATATGATTTTAATGATATTAATGATGTTGGATTATCTAGATATAATCTTACTTTTACAATTGCTACATCTCATGCTTTTCAATATATCATGGATATTATTACTAAAGAAAATGATGTAATAATTGTTCCAGGTCCTAACTATGGATTATTTGCTATAAGACCAGAAAGAATGAATGCAGATGTAAGAGTTCTTCCTTTGAAAGAAGAAGATAACTACTTACCTAACCCTGAAGAGTTAGAGAATTTAATTAAGAAAACTAATAAAGAACTTGAGGAAAAGTATAAAGGTCAAAGCTATATTCCTAAGGTAGTTGGTTACTTAAATGCTAATCCTTGTAACCCTACAGGAAAAGTCATGGGTAAAAGTGAATATGAAAGACTAAAGAATATTGGTAATGTTTGTAAAGATAATGGTGTATTTGTTATAGATGATTTAGTATATAGAGATATTAGTTATTCTGAAGAAGGAAAAGCATTACCTATGGCTAGTATTCCAGGATTATTTAGAAACACTATTACTCTATTTGGATTAAGTAAAGCTTATGGACTAGCTTCCCTAAGAAGTGGTTTTGTAGTAGCTGATGAAGTTATTATTAGAGAAATAGTTAATAGAATATTCCAAGAAATGGATGCAGTTCCTGCGATTATTGGAGAATCTCTTGGTGGAGCTTTTAATAATACTCATTTAAGAAATGAAGAATATAAAGCTTACTTTTCTAAATTAAGAAAAGAATATATTAATAGATATCAAGTATTTAAATCTTTAATTATGGGTATTGATAGTATTGATAAGGAACATAGATCAGAAGTATTAAGTACTTTATGGGAACACTCAAGTAATAAAGATTATTTTAAATTATTAGATAAAGGTATTAACGGTGTTAATATAATGAAGAATCTAGAACCTGAAGCTGGTTTCTTCTTACTTCTTAACTTTAATGAACTTAAAGGTATGCATTATAACGATTTTGTTATTAATAATGAATTTGATTTATTAAAATACTTCTATAATGATATAAAACTAAGATATATCTTAGGCAGTGGTTGTTTATGGCCTAACAAAGAAGATTTAATTGGTAGATTTACTTTTGCTAAACCATATGAAGATTTAATTGAAGTATCTACACTAATGGATCAAAGTACTAAAAAACTTGTAAGATAATTCTTACAAGTCTTTTTTATTTATGTCTACTCTAAGGGGTTCACTTCATTTAGAAGTGTCTTTCTTTTTATAATTCATATTATTTATATGTTTTAATACTTTAATATTTTCTTTTTTTAAGTCTTCACTATTTAAACCATATAATGGTGGATATTTATGTTCAATTTGATCATAATATTCTGCGATTGCTAAACCTAACGTTCTATCTACAAAAAATCCATTTTCAGTAATAAAACCTTGGATAGCTTTTCTTAATACTCCGATTGGTTCCATAGTAAAAATATCATAATGTCCTTTATATGAATAGTATATAGTATTATCTTTAAGTAGTGCTGCAGCGACTACTCTTCCATATTCTTCGTAATTCATAAATTATCTCTTCTTAACTAGATGTAACATTCCATAATCTTTGATTGATTCAGTTGCTACATTAACCGCAGTTTGAAGTGCTTCTT
>CAMKAT010000049.1 GCA_946410555.1 uncultured Caryophanales bacterium
TCCATCAATGAAACCAATTACGAATACTATTATTCCGCCAATAATGATCCATTTACCGATACCTCCACCTGTAACGTTTAGAAGTTCGTTATTACTTAATTCCATACTTTCTCCTTCCTACACATAAATTACTCTTCCAAAATAGTTTTTCTTATTCTTATGACTAACATAAATAATAGTATTATCTTTATAATTTTCAAATAAATTAGTTAATACCTTATTCTCTACTGAATCATTTAATTCCTTTAGTGTTTCATCTAATATATAAATATTTGATTTATTAACTAGAGTCCTTGCAAGAATAATTAAGTTTCTTTCTCCACCACTTAATTCCTTGCCACCATCATAAAGGAATGTGTCATACTTAAATGGCCTATTTTTAATTATCCTTTCTAAGCAACAGATTTTTGCTATTTTTTCAAATTCTTCATCACTTACCTTCCTACCCATTAATATATTTTCTCTAATAGAGCCATTAAATATATATTCATCCTGAGAAGAATAAGTAATCTGATTTCTTAAATTTAAATCACTTAAACTAGATAATTCTATTGAACCAATTTTAATTGAACCCTTATAATCTAATTCTTTATTTAAGATTCTACATAATGTTGACTTCCCTTTACCTGATTCACCTTTAATAATAACCTTTTCCCCTTTATTTATTCTTATATTTAAGTTATCTATCACATTATTTAATTTATTATAGCCAAACTCAAGGTTATCTATTATTAAATCATAAGACTTCGTATCCAAATCTCCTGAGCTATTCATATCGATCGAATAAAAGTCATCTACTTTTCTAATAATAGATTTAGAATAAAACAAACCAGGTATCAAAGAAACTATATCTTTTAAAGAATTATTAATAAGATTAATTATAAAAGATAAAACTAATATCCTACTTAAACTAATAGACTTACTTATTATTAAGTATGAATAAACACTTATAATTAATATTTCAAATAAAGCCTCTAATATAATGTTGTTTCTCATTACTTGTTTCTTATACTTATACATAGTTTTAAGATCATCATCTTTAAATTTAGAAAGCATAAATGCAGCTTTATCAAACAAATAATTATGGTGAATACTTGTAATACCTAAGATATCATCTGTCAGTTTAGAATTATATTTAGTAGATAGATCAATAACCTCATTCAATTTAGTAGTTATATTCTTATTTAGAATAATACTTACAAAGATATAAATTGTAATAAAAATCAAAATAAATATAACGATGGGTTGTGAAATGAAATAGATTGCAAATAGGCTTAAAGATATAATAAAAAAGTTTGTGAATATAACTACGATTGCATCTACAATTATTGATTCTACACTTTCTAAATCATTAGTTCTTTTAATTATTTCTGAAGAGTCCTTTAAGTGAATATATTTCAAAGGGAGTTTAATAATCCTATTATAAAAATTACTTAAAATATTACTATTAATATTTATCTTTAATTTCTCATTATATAATCCAATTATATAATTTAAAAAATTTAAGACTATAATAATAGCTAAAAATATGAAATATAAATATTTAATATTATTATCATTAATCAGATCTATATAAAAGCCATCAATAATAGATAAAACTATAAATATAAGATTTAAAAATATTATTAAGAGAATCATTTTCTTACTCTTTAATAAATAATCAAATGTATTCTTTAATAAGTATCCACTTCTTTCATCTTTCTTAATAATAGTCTTTGGAGAAAGTGTAATAACTACTCCAGTAAACTTCTTATTAAAAAGACTTACATTCATACTTTTAAACCCAGAAGAAGGATCCATAAAAGTTATAGTATCATCTTTAACTTTGTATATAACTACAAAGTGTGTTAAAGATTCATTAACTTTAATATGTGCAATGCAAGGAAGATTTACTTCATTAATATTTTTTATTTTTAAACCCTTAGCATCAAAGCCGTAGTTTATTGCACATTCAATTAAATCTAATGCACTAACTCCTTTCTTGGTTGTAGAAGTTTCTATCCTTAACTTTTCTAAATTAGTATCTCCTCCATAATATCTAATAATAGAAAGTAAGGAACAAACTCCACAGTCGGATATTTCTTCTTGTAATACTTTTAATTTTTTATTCATATTATTTACCCCCTTACTATTCTTATACACGGTTACCCCCCTAAATTACTTGAAATTTCTTTCAAAAATGTTCTGACCCCCCGAGAATTTAAAAATCTGTAATTTTAACAAACAAAAAACGCTAAAATTTGTAATAGCGTTTTTTACTTATTTTTACTTCTTGGATGAGTATGAAGATAAACATCTTTAATTCTATCATTAGATACATGAGTATAAATTGAAGTCGTAGAAAGATTAGCATGACCTAAAAGTTCTTGAACTGATCTTAATGAGCATCCTTCATTTAATAACATAGTAGCAAAAGTATGTCTAAACATATGAGGAGTCACTTTAATATTAAGACTAGCTTTCTTAATAATATTATCTATAATATCTCTAACTCCTCTGGTAGTTAAATCTCCCCCGATATGATTAATAAATAATCTATCACTTTTTTTCCCATTTAAAAGTATTAATCTTGAATTATCTAAATAATCGTTTAAAGAATCAATAGCATGTTCATTTAAATATATTATTCTTTCTTTATTACCTTTACCTAAGACTTTAATTTGTTTATTAGAAAAATCAATATCAGATACATTAATATTAATTAATTCACCAATTCTTGCACCACTGCAAAATAGCATTTCAAATAAACATCTATTTCTAATTCCAAGTGTATCATCAGGAATAGAATTAATCATATCTTCAAACTCAGAATACTTCATATAATTAGGAAGTTTAAGTTCTTTCTTTTGTCCTTTAATAAGTTTAAATGGATTTGAATTAATTACATTATTAAGTATTAAATAATTATAAAAACTTCTTAAAGAAGATAAATGTCTATTAATAGAAGTTGGAGTAAACTCACAAGTTTCTTTTAAATACTTAGTATAATCTAAAACATCTTTATACTTCATACTAAGATAACTTCTTCTTTTAGTATCTAAGTATTTCTTATATTCTTTTAAATCTATTTCATAATTAACTTCAGTATAATCAGAAAAATTCTTTTCAACTTTAATATAATCTAAAAAGCCATCAATATGTTCTTCCATATTATCACCTATAATAATTATAAAACAAAAAAGAACTTTTTAAAAAGTTCTTTTTAATCTAATACAACATATAAACAAAACACACTATTAGTTTTCACTTTCATCTTTTAAGTATTTATAATTGAAATTATTATCAGAAGTAATTACTTTTTCTCCAAGCTTACTCTCAATATCTTTCCGTGCAACTTTAGCAGTATGTCCTCCCATACGAGCAATAGTTTTATTTTGATCTAAACCTTGTGGATTAAATTTTCTAGTAAGTTCTTTAGTAGCTTCTTCTCCTAAATCAGAAAGTAATTCTTCCATTCGAGTCATATTATCTCTCAAACTCTCTTTTCTTAATCCTTTATATTCCTTATATTCTTGAGCGGTCATATCAGACCAACTTTTATATATTTCATTTGTAAGTATTGCATACTCATTAGATTCTTTTATTCCACCTTTATTCCAAAGGTCAGTTAATTCTTTTCTAGTCTGAATACCTTTTATTCGTTCGGTAATCCATTTTTCATCAAAACCTTTAGCTCGATATAAATCAATAGATCTTTGAGTAGCTATTGAAGGATCAAAAACTTCATCAATTCTCTCACTACCTAATTTAGCTAACCATTGTTTAATGGGTTCTGCATTCTTACTTGGTACTGATTCAATAAGTCTAAACATTCCTTCAATATCAACAACATCAGTTGCATAATATTTACCATCTGAAGATTTTAATTTCAGTTGGTGACAATTTGTCACCGACTCATTTCCTTCTTCTTTTAAACGCTGTTTTAACTTATTCCAATACTTTCTACCATCTTTACTTTCTGAAACTGCTCCCACAACATCTGTAACACTTACATAATATTTTTCTTCATCTTTATCCCATACTGTTCTTATAGTTTTATCATTAAAGAGTTTATTAACTAAATACATTTTATCTTGGTTCATAGTACACCCCCTTTCTTAGGCGTATACTATCATTTTCTTGTGAGTTTTTTTGTCGGTTTGTGTCGAAAACAATCAATTGATCTTTGAGTAGCTATTGAAGGATCAAATACTTCATCAATTCTTTCACTACCTAATTTAGCTAGCCATTGTTTAATAGGTTCTGCATTCTTACTTGGTACTGATTCAATAAGTCTAAACATATTTTCAATATCAACAACATCTGTCATACGATATTTTCCATCTTGTGCCTTAAGTTTCAAAGCGTGACAATTTGTCACGGTTTCATTTCCTTCTTCTTTTAAGCGCTGTTTCAACTTTCTCCAATACGATTGTTTATCTTTACTTTCTGAAACCGCTCCTACAACATCTATAACACTTACATAATATTTTTCTTCATCTTTATCCCATACTGTTCTTATAGTTTTATCATTAAAGAGTTTATTAATTAAATACATTTTATCCTGGTTCATAATACACCCCCTTTCTTAGAGGATATACTATCAATTTCTTGTGAGTTTTTTTGTCGTTTTGTGTCGAAAACAATAAAAAAAGAGATAAAAATCTCTTTTTCTATAATCCATTAAGATTAGTAAATGTAGCTTTACCTGCAATAAATAAACTCAATGGAGAAAGGTCTGTAACTGTAAGAATCTTATTCTTATTCAAGTCATATAGTAATGAAGTCATTGGTGTCTTTAATGTAAGACCTGCAAGAATTGATGAAAGTGTAGCATAATCTGTTGATGTAATAATACCATTTCCTG
>CAMKAT010000050.1 GCA_946410555.1 uncultured Caryophanales bacterium
TCCCCTTAGGGATTCGAACCCTAGACCCACTGATTAAGAGTCAGTTGCTCTACCAGCTGAGCTAAGGAGACATCTTGTTTTCTCGCAAGTACTCATTAATTATAACATAAAAATTACTAAAATCTACTATTTTTTTAAAATTTTTTTAAAAAAATTAAATTTTTTTATAAAATAACGATTTTTAGGGCTATTTATGGTATATTTATATAGTAAAAATAGGTGATTTTATGAAAATATGCTACATAATTATTAATAAAAACGATTATAAATCCACTAAACACTTAGTAGATAATATCATAGATTATAAAATAATTGATAATATTTTAATAATGGATAATGCTTCTAACAAAGAAGAAAGAAAGAAACTTACATCAATTAAGAATAAAAAAATAGAGTATTTATATAATTCTGTTGATAAAGGATACTCTAGTGCTATTAATAGAGCATGTGATCATTTAATAGATAAATATGGAGAATGTATCTTTATTATATCTAACTCTGATGTAGTTATTATGGATGAAAGTGATATTGAAAAGTTAATTGAAGATCTTTCATTTGAGTGTGTCGGAGTCGTAGGACCTGAGATTCTTGAAAGAGGAAAAATAATCAAAGGAAGAAAGATACCAACTCCTAAAGAAGATATTCTTAAGAACCTAGGATTATCTAAGACAGTGAAAGATGACAATACAATTCTAAATGGAGAAACTTCTTCAGTTGAAGTAATAAGCAGTGCATTCTTCTTAATGACTTCTAGAACATATAAACTTATTGATAAGTTTGATGATAATGTATTCCTTTATTATGAAGATAATATCTTAGCTTCTAAACTAAAGAAGTTAAAATTATATTCAATCATAGATAATAGAGTAAAAGTTAAACATAATTTTGACTCTACGATTGAAAAAGAAATAAATATAAAGAAAAGATTTAAGCTTCTTATGGATGCACAAATGTATTTTCATAAGACATATTCAAACGCGACTGAAAGAGAATTAAAATTATTAAGATTAAGTAATAAAATTAAATTCTTAAAAACTAAAGTTAAACATAAAAATAAATAATAGGTAACATTTACTTGAATTTTTATATATAGTATAATTTAAAAGAAAAGTAGGGTGCTTAAAATGAGAAATAAAAATGGTTTTACTCTTACAGAAATATTAATTACTATAGCTATGATTGCAGTCTTAGGTACTATTATTATTTATAGTACAATCGGAGTAACTAATAGTTCAAAAGAAAATCAATACAATAGAATGATTGAGAATATTAAAAACTCAGCTAAAACATATGTAAGTTTATATCCAGATGAATTTGGAGATTTATTTTCATCTAAAGCATTTACATATATTCCTTTAAGTAAACTTATTTCAGCAGGTCTACTTGATGAGGATATAGTTAATCCATATACAAAAGAAAAAATTGATGTTAATCAAGAATGTACTAGTTCGACAATCACTGGTAATGATGTATGTCTTTCATATATAAAAGTATATGTTGATGGTGATTCACTAGAAATGAATTATAAATACCCATTAGTACATGATGATTTTGATAAACATATCTGGTTAGAAACATCTACGATTACAGTTACTGCTAATGATGATGGAAAGTTAACTCCTGTGTATGCTTATAAAGGTCTTGATGATACTTCAACAATACCTACGACTGATTTTGCATTCGTAAATGAAAATGGTAGTTTAATTAATGGAGATTTATCTAAATCATTATTGCAAACATATCAAAGTAAGTTCGAATTAACTTATAGTGTTCCTTCATCATTTGTTAGTTGTGCTGATACAACAAATCCAGCCACTGAAATGTGTAAGGCACCATATGTACCTTCGACAATGCCTAGGGGAGCTTCAAAAGCAGATTATTATGTACCAACTGAAGTAGGAACATATGAAATAAAATATAATTGGGTTTATACAAATGAAGCTACAGGTGTTAAAACTAACAGAAGTGATTCAAGAAAAGTAAGAATAATTTCAGTTAGTGACGAAGAAATAGCTAAGAAATCTAGTGGTGCTAAAACTACAAAACAAGTTGTATCTACAACAACGAATGAAAATGGTTTAATATATGAATGGTCTGGTTCATTCGGAGCATCAGAAAATTATAAAACAGATACAAGATTCCTTCAAGGAAATGAAAATGGAGAAGTAGAACCATTTACTTTATATCTTGAAGGCTATATTAATAGTGATACAGTCGCTGGTTCATTCTTTGTAGATATGAAAGATGATTCTGGCTCAGGATTTGATATTGTTTATAACTGGACAACTAAAAACGGAACAAATGTTAGAACAATTGCTATTAGAAGTTTTTCAAATGGTTCTGAATATAAACATGTATATATTCAAGATATAAAAGTTGGTAAACCATTCAAATTAGTAATTTGGTATGAGCCAACAGCATCAGCAAAGAAAACATTAAATGTAAGATATATTCCAGATACTACAAGTGGAACTGCTTATACATATAGTAATCTTACAGTACCTTCACTTCAACATGAAGGAGTCATGTATCTTGGAGGCTCTAGAAAAGATACATATCTTTTAAATGGTGGAATTAATAAAATAGCAGTATTTAAAAAAGTTGATTCAAATTTAATTAATCAAAGTCTTTCATAATATAAAGAGGTGTAATAATGAAAAAAGAATTATTTAAATATAAAAACTTAATAAAGTTTGTATTAATAATTCTTTTCTTATTAAGCCTCTTTTTTATTGTCTTATATAATATAAATGAATATGAAAAGAAGAATAATAATGATTCAGTGGTTGAAGAATCTTTCTCATTTTTAAATGATTCTTCATCTATTGAACTAAAAGAAACAAACGAGTTAGAATCTCAAGAAAAAGTACTTAATGATATAAATGAAAAACTAAATAGTAATATCTATACTATAGATAATCCATTGAAAGTTTATGATCCTTTTAAAGTTAATCCATTAAGTGCTATCATAGCTTTTAATACAAATGAAGAAATTGAAATAAATGTATCAATTAATAATGAATATAGATATATTTCTAAAAAGAGTAGTACTCATGTTATTCCTATTTTTTATTTAATTCCTAATGATACTAATATAATTACTTTAAATGGTATAGAAATACCTCTAAACATTAATTATGAATATAATGAGATAAATAATACTAATAATCTATTATTCGCTTTAAATGATAAGTTATATATTTATAAATATAATAAATTGATAGGTTTAATAGATAAACAAATAGATAACTATTTATACTTATCAAATGGTAATATTCTTTATTTAAGTAATAATTCTTTATATGAAATAACTCCATATGGTTTTATTACAGATATAATTCATCTTGAATATAAAATAATAGACTTTATAGAAAATAATGATTTTCTATATATGATTACTTCAAATAACTTAGTAATCAAATTTAATATAAAAACTAAAGAAAAAGAAATAGTTAATTTAAATGAGTTATTAAATACAGAATCTATAAGTTTAAGTTCAATAGATTTTAATAATGGAAAAGTAGTAATCGGAGTTAATGATATTAATTCTGTTGTATTCTTAAATAGTAATCTAGAACTTCTATATATATTTGGTAATATAAATGATAATTTTAAAAACTATTATTTAAAGACTAACTACAATACAAAGTATTTAGATAGTATAACTAGTCTTAAATATAAAGATGATTATCTTTATGTAATAGATAATAATATTTTAAAGATATATATTGTTAATGAATCTAATAAAACAATAAG
>CAMKAT010000051.1 GCA_946410555.1 uncultured Caryophanales bacterium
GCCACATGGACATGGATCATTTCTTCCAACTGTTTTTTCCTTCTTTATTGGTTCTCTCTTAGCTTTTTGTTTTCCATCTCCAGCTTGTCCTACCATTTGTCTTGCTTGGAAGTTTTGTTTAATTTCCATTCTTAATAAGAATGTAGAAACTGATTCATCTATAGCTCTAAGCATTGTTTCGAACATTTCGAAACCTTCCATTGCATATGCTTGTAATGGACTTCTTTGTCCATATCCACGAAGACCAATACCATCTCTTAAGTTTTCCATATCAGTTATATGTTTAACCCAAGCTTCATCGATAACTCTTAATGTGATATGTCTTTCAAAGTCTTGAGTGATTTCTTCAGGAACTAATGATAATTTTTCATCATAGTCAGTAATAATCTTATCAACTATTATTCTATAAACTTCTTTATCATTTTTACCTTCGATTTCATCCATATGAACCTTAGATTTCTTTAGAAGTCTTCCATTAACTGTATCCATGATGTTATCTAAATCATCATTAGTTAAGTATCCTTCAGGTGCCATATGAGCATCAATTAAATCATCAATATAATTCTTAATCATTTCAGTAACTACAGTATGGATTTCTTCTGAATCTAATACTTCATTACGTTTTTGATAAATAATCTTTCTTTGTTCAGAAACGATGTTATCGTAATCAAGTAAGTTTTTACGCATATCGTAGTTGTTTCCTTCTACTTTCTTTTGTGCACTTTCTACTTGCTTAGTAAACATCTTGCTTCTAACTTGTTCCATTTCGTCTAAACCTAAAGATTTAACTAAGTTCTTAATCTTGTCAGCTCCGAAACGTTTCATTAATTCATCTTCAAATGAGATGAAGAATTGTGAATAACCAGGATCTCCTTGACGTCCAGCACGTCCTCTTAATTGGTTATCAATACGACGTGATTCATGTCTTTCAGAACCGATTACACATAATCCACCTAATTCAGCAACATCAGGTCCAAGTTTAATATCTGTACCACGACCAGCCATGTTAGTTGCAATAGTAACTGCACCTTTTAAACCGGCCTTAGCAATGATTTCAGCTTCTCTAGCATGGTTCTTAGCATTTAATACTTCATGCTTAATACCAGCTTTTTTAAGCATACGGCTTAATCTTTCATTGTTTTCTACTGAGATAGTACCAACTAGGATTGGTTGTCCAGTTTCATGTACTCTCTTAATAAATTCAACGATTGCTTTGAACTTACCTTCTTCAGTAGCATACATCAAGTCTGCCATATCTTTTCTTATACATGGTTTGTTAGTTGGAATTGTAATAACAAACATGTTATAAATTTCTCTAAATTCTTCTTCTTCAGTTTTAGCAGTACCAGTCATACCAGAAATCTTAGCATACATTCTGAATAAGTTTTGGAATGTAATAGTAGCCATTGTTCTTGTTTCTTCATTGATTTGTACGCCTTCCTTAGCTTCGATAGCTTGATGAAGACCATCACTGAATTGTCTACCTGCCATTAAACGTCCAGTAAATTGGTCAACGATAACAACTTTACCTTCACCATCTACTACATAATCAACGTCTAAAGCCATACCATAGTTAGCTTTTAAAGCTTGGTTAATATGATGTACTATTTCTGTATTTTCTGCAGAATATAAATTCTTTAATTTGAAGAATTTTTGTACTTTTTCAGATCCTTGTTCAGTTAAAATAACACTCTTAGTTTTTAAATCAACTGTATAATCTTCTTCTTCAGTTAAACTCTTAACTGCTTGATCAGCTTCTTTATAAAGATTAGCTGAATTAACTTTTCCTCCAGAAATAATTAATGGAGTACGAGCTTCATCGATAAGAATTGAGTCTACCTCATCTAGAATACAATAGTTAAGTGGTCTTTGTACTCTATCTTCTTTTCTTACTACCATGTTATCTCTTAAGTAGTCGAAACCTACTTCATTATTAGTAGTATAAGTAATATCACAATTATAAACTTCACGCTTTTGTTCAGGTGTTAAATCTCTATAGTTAACACCAACAGTTAATCCTAAAAATTCATAGATTGGGCCCATCCATTCAGCATTACGTTCAGTTAAGTATTCGTTAACTGTTACAACATGTACACCTTTTCCTTCAAGTGCATTTAAGTATGCTGGAAGAATAGTTGTTAAAGTTTTACCTTCACCAGTTTTCATCTCAGCGATGTTACCAAAGTGAAGTGCTAAACCACCAAGTAATTGTACATAGTATGGTTTTTCACCAATTTTTCTATATGCAACTTCTCTGATTGTAGCAAATGCTCTAACAATAATATCTACATCGTTAATTGATTTTCCTTTTTCTTGTAACTCAGCTCTTAAAACATTAGTCATATTAGCTAAGTCTTTATCTTTCATTTTTGAATATTCTTCATCTAGGGCTTCAATCTTATCAGCTATTACTTTGAATTTTTTTAATTCTTTGTATTCTGTATCGATTAAACTTCTTATTAATCCCATATCATCTACCTCCCATTAGTTGTCTATTGGATTTACATAAATAATTATACCATAAAAAAAAGAGTTTTTAGTACTCTTTTTTTGGTTACTTAGAGCAAATAATGCCATAATTTCCGTCTTTTCTTCTATAAAGAACTGAAAAGCAATCTTCATCTTCATTTTTAAACATGAAGAAGTCATGATCAAGTAGTTCCATTTGAAGAATCGCTTCTTCTTCACTCATTGGTTTTGCACTTACTGTTTTTCTTTTTACTATTATATTTTCATCTTCGTATTCTTCCTCATCTTCAGGAATATAAGCAAAGTCTTGGTTAATTTCTCTTCTTTTATTTAATTTAGTTTTATTCTTTCTGATTTGTCTTTCTAAAACATCAATAACTAAATCAATTGCAGCATAAAGGTCACTATTTTTTTCTTCAGCTCTTAAAGTATATCTTGAAGTCGGAATTGTAACTTCAATTACTTGTTCACCATTACGAGCTCTAACTAATACATGAGAATCAATTTTACTTGAATCTTCAAAGTATCTATCAAGTCTTGATAGTTTCTCCTTTATATATTTTTTGATTGAATCTGTTACTTCAATCTTGTCACCACGGATGTTAATATTCATATTATCACTCTCCTATATATATTATAGTCAATATATTTTAAAAATAAAAGTGAACAAAAAAAGGTTAACTTGTGTTAACCTTTGTAAATATTTTTAGTTTCTCTCTTTAAATCTCTTTCTTTAATAGTCTCTCTTTTATCGTATAATTTCTTACCCTTACATACTCCTAAAAGAACTTTTACTTTGTTTCCTTTGAAGTACATTTTAAGAGGTATTAAACTTATACCTTGAAGTTTAACTTTTTCATGTAATTTATTTATTTCAGCTTTATGAAGAAGTAATTTTCTATTTCTTCTTTCTTCATGATTGAATCTATTACCTTCATCATATTTAGCAATATAAGTATTTAGAAGTATAACTTCTCCATTTCTTATAATCGCATATGAATCCACGATACTTGCAGAACCTTTTCTAATTGATTTAATTTCAGTACCAACTAATTCAATTCCACATTCTATTTCTTCTTCAATAAAGTAATCAAAACGTGCTCTTCTATTTGTTATTTCTACCAT
>CAMKAT010000052.1 GCA_946410555.1 uncultured Caryophanales bacterium
CTAAATAGCTCCAACTTTTTTTATTACAGTCTTCACAGTCTTAAGTAAAATCTTAAAATCAGTTGATGGATAAACATGAGTTGAGTAATAACTCTCAAGTTTTAATCTTTCCTCAAAAGTAGCTCTTGATCTTAAAGTACATTGCCATAAACCAGTTAAACCTGGTCTTGTAAGAATAATGTAATGATAACTTTCACCCATATCTTCAATTTCTCTTGGAAGGTATGGTCTATTACCAATTAAACTCATATCACCTTTTAAAAGATTTATAAATTGAGGTACTTCATCTAATGAAGTTTTTCTTAAAAACTTTCCTATTTTTGTAACTCTAGGATCATTTTTAAGTTTCTTCATTTTCTTATATTCCTTGGCTGCTTCTTTATTTTCTTTTAAATATTGTTTTAATACATCATCAGCATTAGGAACCATTGATCTAAATTTATACATATTAAAAGTCTTACCATTTTTACCTATACGTTCTTGTTTGAAAAAAATCGAATCAAAATCTCCATTAATAACAGATACTATTTTAACTACGATAGTAATAGGAATAAGTAAAATACATCCTATTAAACCAGCTAAAATATCATTAAATCTTTTAAAAGTTCTATAAGAATATTTTCTTGTTTTATGAAATTTTCTATATGTTTTTTTAACTAAACTTTCTGGATTGAGATTTAATACCAACTCTGCTGTATTGTCTAAATAATCATTCATTTTGCTTAAACTCCCCGTCTTTAATTATTTAAACTCACGACTTGCCTATACTAATTAAATCTCACGCTTTATAACCTATACTAATTTTTTAAAATTACGTTCTAATACATCTTCTATATAATCATTCTTTAATCTCATAAGTTTTAATTTAAAGATTAATTTCTTTAAATTATATTTAGTAACTTTATGAAAATCACTTCCTAAAAAACTTATATAGTTTTTCTTTAAGTAATACTTAAGAAGTTTTTTAGAATGTTTACCATATCTTCCAAATAAAGACATGAAATTACCTTGTAATAAAACTCCCATATCAAGGAAATCTTTAATTGCATCTTTATTTTCTTTTAAGAATGGATATCTTTCTGGATGAGCTAAGATAACTTTATAACCATTACTAATTAGTTTAAAAATTATTCTTTTACTATTTTGAATATATCCATTCAAAGGAAGCTCTATAAGTAAGTATTTATTATTAATTGGATTAATTAATTTTTTATTAACTAATTCTTCAATATTATCATTAATATATATTTCATTAGATAAATATAAATTAACATTAATACCTAACTTATCTTTCTGTTTTACTAATTTATTAAATATTTTTTTATTATCTGAAGCACTTGATGAATAGTTACTATCACTTATATAGTGAGGTGTTAATACTATGTCAGTAATACCTTCTTCTTCTGCTATCTTTAATTCTTCTAAAGAATCTTCCATAGATTTAAAACCATCATCAACCCCAGGTAATATATGACTATGAAAATCAATCATTTTAGTCACCATAATAAGAATTAGAATAATAATTAGAGTAATATGAATTATTCTTTTTAGCTACTTTATTCATAATAACTCCATTTACTGATCTTTTAACATTTTCAAATGCTTTTAAAGAAAGTTCTAATTCTTTATTAGTAGTTTTCTTATTAGAAACAACTAATATATTATAATCACTATATTCTGCCATAACTAAGGCATCACTTAACCCAATTACAGGTGGACAGTCTAAAATGATTAGATCATATTTTTCTTTTAATTTATCCATAATCTTTTTATTATTTTCAGATGATAATAATTCAACTGGATTTGGAGGAATAGTTCCTCCTAAAAGAATTGATAAATTTTCATATTTAGTTTTACTAATATATGAACCAATCTTAGTATTAGCTTTATAATTTAAAATTAATTCACTATAACCTTTTTCAGTTTCTATATCAAAATACTCTTTTAATTTACCTTTTCTTAAATCACAATCTACAAGTAAAACACTTTTACCTTCAAGTGAGAAAGAATAAGCTAAATTAGAAGAAATAAATGATTTACCATCTCCGCTATTAGCAGATGTAAGTAAAATAACTTTAGTTTCTTTATCACTATTAATATTACTAAAATTAATATTAGTTCTTATTGTTTTAATACTTTCAGAAAACATTCCTTTTGGAGAACTCTTAACACAAATCTTACTCATAATTACATTCCCCTTTCTTCTAATGGAACATTTCCAATAACTACTACATTAAATTTTTTTTCAATTTCTTCACTATTCTTAATAGAATCATCAAAATAGAATACTACAAATAATACTCCAACTGATAATACAAATCCTGCTAAGAAATAAATGATATTTTCTTTTACAAAGTTATCATTAATAGCATTCTTATTAATTGTTCCTTTATCTAAAATATAAACATTATCTAATGAATAAATTTCATTAACAATTTTTGAGAATACCTCAGATAAATTATTAACTAAACTTGAAGCTTCTTCAGCACTTTCTGAAGTAACTTTAATATTAATAACTCCAGTATTTTCTACTGATGATACAGAAACCATCTTAGATAAATCACCAACACTATATTTTTCATTTAAATTTAAATTATTTAATACAGTTTGTAATGTAGTATCACTTTTAACTACTACAGTATACTCAGATACTAAATCTTGATTTAAACTAATATCTGCCTTTGTAACTTCTTTTTTGTTTGATGAAACTAATACAATTTTTGTACTACTTTCATACTTAGGTATTTTTATAAATTTAGAATATAAATTACCTCCAATTAAGCAAACTATTACAGCAAGTATAATAATTAATATTTTAGATTTATAAAAATCTAGAACTTCTCTGATGTCGATTTCTTCCATAAAATAATTGCCCCCTCGTTTTTATAAAAAAATCAGCCAATATGATATCACAAATTAAAAGAAAAAGGAAGGAAAACTTTCACATCAAAAAA
>CAMKAT010000053.1 GCA_946410555.1 uncultured Caryophanales bacterium
ATAAACTCTGCAAATTCATCATTAAATTCATCTTCTTTATGTCTAGGTATTAATCCATCAGCTACTAAATGATATACAAAATTAGCCATTTTATTGATAACATTTTTTAATGTATCAATTGTATTAGATAAAGTAAATGCTTTATATCTTAAATTAGTATTTTCATATTTTAAATTTCTATTTTCATCTTCTAGTTTCATATTTTGTTGATGTATTTTTGAATAATCATTTGTTACCTCTTTAAGGTTCTTATAAGCATTATTTAGTTTAGGTTTTAAATCTTTAACTTTCTTTGCTTCTTCTACTACTTTATTCATACTATCAAAAGTTTCTTTCTTAACTTTAACAGATTCTTTATCAAACATAATAGTTTTATTTGATTTCATTTTTTCTTCTAATTCATCAATTGATTTTGATAACTTATCATCTTTTAGATCTAGTTCATTAGTTAATGATTTAGTTAGTTTCTTAAACTCTTTAATATTAATATGCTCTCTATCACTATGTTTAGTTCCTCTTTCTAAAGCAAAACCACACATATTTAGATATTCACAATATTCATCTTGTAACTCACTCAAGTGTTCTTTATCATGTATAAATTGTTTTTTAGATATTGTATATCTTTCTGTATTTGTTCTTTTATCTAACTTCTTTACTAGAGGAACTACTACACAATGTATATGAGGTGTTTTTTCATCCATATGTAATGTTGCATGTAATATTTGATTATCTTCATAACCTAGTCCAAAATGAACAAATTCCATACATCTATCTGCCCAATTTTTTATTTCATCTTTACTCATATCATTAAAGAATGTGTGTGTTGCAGTGAAAACTAATTCATCTGCAACAACACTTTTTGATTTATCTACCATTTGTCTAAATGTTCTTTTTCTATCATCTCTTTCAGTTTTCATTCTTTCTTCATGTTCTTTTTTATAGTCTTTAGTTATTTCATAAAAGCCTTTAACATATTTCATATTAAGTGGAACAAGTTCTACATTATCTTTTGTTTTAGATAAGTCTATATCAGGATTAGATTGATATGCTTTTTTTTCTCTTTTATTATGTGATCCAATTTGTGCTAAATCATTTAAAGTATAAATAGGTTCACTTCTAAATATTGCATAATTCATACTAATTTACCTTCTTGTATTTGAAATTTAATTACATTTTCTATAACATTAGATTTATTATTTTTATCAAATAATTCTACAGCACTCTTTCTATTATCCTCTAAACTTGTAATGTAATAATTCTCTGTTGTTTCCACATTTCTATGTCCTAATAAATTAGCTACATCATTAATCTTTGTTCCATTATTTAATACTTTAGTTGCATATGTTCCTCTTAAATCATAGAATCTACATTTTTCTATTCCTAATTCACTATGAATTATTTTAAATGGATATTTAGGAACATCAGTTCCAGAGAATGATCCATCATCATTAGTAAATACTAGATTTAATTTTTCTTCATTATCTTTGTTAATAACTATTCTTTTATCAACAACTTTTCCATTATCATTTTTTATTGTTTCTAAATGGTAGTATTTATAATCTTTATCAAATATTCCTTTAAGATATTCTTGTCTTTCTTTATAGTTTTTTAATGCTGTTATTAATGTATTTCCAATATAAATTTGTCTTGTTCCAGATATAGTTTTAGTTGTACCTAAATACCATCTTCCTAAACTATCTTTAGGTTTATCATATAAGTTATGTCTTATATTTATTATTCCATTTTCTAAATCTATATCTTCCCAAGTAAGAGCAAATACTTCTCCAGTTCTCATTCCTGTATAACATGATGTTAGGAACGATGCTATAAAAGTAGCATTGTCCTTAAATCTATCTATTATTTTATCTATTTCTTCATTTGTATAATAATGTCTTTTATTATTAAGTTCTTCTTCTATTTTAGGTAGTCTTAATGTAAGAGCTGGATTATATTTTATAAATCCATATAAATTGCATGCATCTCTAAATGATCCTTTAATAACTTTTAATATATTCTTATAATATGTTTTAGAATGATTATATTCATTAACTAAATCAGTTATAAATGAATTTAAAGCAACACTTGTTATTGTTGATAGTTTATATTTTCCTATATTCTTTTTTAGATACTTATTAATAATTATTTTATATGTTTGAATAGTATTATATTTTAAATTATTCATACAATAATTTTCTAACCAATAATCAAGATAATCTGAATAAGATAAATCACATTGTTTAAATGGAATACCTGCATTTAAATATTCAGTATATGCTTGTGATCCAGATTCTAAAGCTTCTGCTTTAGTTCTAAATCCTGATTTACTTAACCATTGTCTTTTATTATCTACCTTAGCTATTTCAATTCTATATTCATAGAAGTTTCCTCTTTTTCTGATATTAATTTTACTCATTTACTTCTACCTCAATTACTATCTTTTTAATATCAGATAAATTAGATAAATCTTTTCCCTCATTTTGAATTAAAAATCTTTCTAGTGAAGATTTTAATACTTTTAAACTTCCTAATTTAATAGCTGGTAAATATCCTTTTCTAATTAATTCATAAATATAATTTGGACTTGAATGTAATATAGAAGATACTTCATGAACTGTATAAACTAACTTATCATTCATCTGAATCACTATCCTCTCCAGTAATTTCTCTTATCATTCTTTCCATTTCAGCTTGTTCTTCTGGAGTAGCAGGTTCAGATTTAATATCTTCATTAAGCCACCAAGGAACTGGTG
>CAMKAT010000054.1 GCA_946410555.1 uncultured Caryophanales bacterium
CTTCTTTATTTATATTTACTTTTGTATTATGTAATATTTATAAAAGTAGAAATAACGAATTAAATCCTAAGACTGATGGTGAAACAACTTCAATTATTATAAATGGAACAACTGTTACTAATGAATCAGGAAATACAGTTGCTACAATCATAGATGAAGAAACTGGTGAAGAAGTAACTGTAGTTATAGATTCAGATACAGGAGAAGTACTTACAACTACTACAAATCCTGAAACTGGTGAAGTTATAACTAAAGTAATTACTACAAAACCAACAGTACCAAAAACGGAACCTACAACTAAATTAAGAATGAATGTAGATAAGATAGTTAATAATATAGATGAGTTAAAAGAATCTAATTTAAGTGTTGGTAAAACAATACATACTAATGGTTATTATAGTGCTAATGATGGTGGTGAAGGATACTATAGAGTTGAAGCTAAATCTAATCAAGTTATTGATAATGGTAAATATATATTACTTAATAATGGTTTAGTAGCTTCTTTAATACCAATAGATAATACTTATAATGTTAAACAATTTGGAGTCAAGGGTGACTCAACAACAGATGATACTGAATCTTTAAAAAGAGCACTTAAGGCAGTAAGTGGATATACAATATACTTTCCAAAAGGAACATATATGTTATCTAACTATATTTCTATTTATAGTAATACTAAAATCATTGGTGATGGAGAAGAGTCACTTATTATGGCAGTTGATGAAATTGGCGTTGAAAAAACACTTCTTTCAATTTCAGAAATGGAAAATATTGAAATAAGTGATATAGCTGTAAGTGGTAATATTGAACATAATACAAGAGAGATGGGACATAGTGATCAACGTGGAATACATTTGCTAGATATAGGAAATAGCACAAATATAACAATAACAAACTGTATCTTTAAAGATAATGTTTATGCTGCAGTTAGAATGATAAAAAATGCATCTAATATGACATTTAAAAATAATAAATTTTTAAATGTAGACTGTGGAGTAGCATCAATGGGTAAAGGAGAAGTTAATGATATACTAGTTGATAGTAACTATTTTGATGGTCATTATGCAAGTGAACCTATAACAATGTTTGGAACTGGAACATATAAAAATTTGATCTTTAACAATAATATAATGAAAAATAAAACAATTGGCAGTGGTGTTTATATAGGATTTGCAGGTGCTAGAACTTACGGTGCAAAGATAACTAACAACAAAATATATGATTGTGCTGGTGGAATAAATATAAAATATGCTGATGATGTTTTAGTGGAAAACAATTATTTAAATTTTAGCAATTTGGATTTACAAGTTGGAGGTGGCTTAGGTATTAGATTGATTGAATCATCGAATGCTAAAGTCTTAAATAATAAAATTGTTAATGCTGGTCAATTTGCAATTCGTAATGAAAGTGGCACAAATATTTTATATAAAGGCAATGTGGTTGAAAATGGAGCACGTTCAAATAAAGATTTTACATTTGTAGATTTCTTTGGCACAAATAATAATGTTGTTTTTGAAGAAAACAAAATAAGTAGATTAGATTCTACACTAACTCCTAATTTATTATCTGTTTCAGGTGATGGAGGAGTAACTATAAAGAATAATCAATTTGAAAATGGAAAAATATGGCTTCGCAGTACTTCTGCTAATATCATTGTAAGTGGTAATAACGTAGAAGTTAGAGATCAAGGAACAAATAATATAATTAATTAAACGTGAGTGAAGTTTATATGAATTCAATTAATGAAACAATAAAAGCCTTTAAAACTACACACGTTTCTTATGATGATTATTGTGATATAAAAAATAAATGTGATGATTATTATAGTTATGCTTTTAACGAATATTTTGTTGAAAATAGCATATCCTTAGATGATATTATTTATATTGGTATAGATTCTAGATACTTTAATGGTAATTATGATGAAATAGTTGAAGATGTTATTAATTTAATAAATGTCTATGAAATAGAAATACCTTTCATTGATGTAAGAACAAATAGTGAAATTTATAAATTAAATAATAAACAATTAATTAAAAATAAAAGAAGTTTATCTAAATGAATGAAAATAAAACCTATAATATAGATAAACTATTTGTTGATGTAAATACTGTGCTATAATATATTCTATATAAATCAAAAGGTTAAAACCAAAATGTAAATAAGAAAGGAAGATGTTTAGTGAAAAAAAATATTAGAAAATGGATTTGTGGTTTTGTAGTTACTGGTTTAGCACTTGTGCCTACTGTTGTAATGGTTACAGCTTTTGCTCCATATTCATTAGTTTTAGCTTATTCCATTGGGGCATTAACTTTATCTGTTGCTGGTGTAAGTTATTACCTAGCAAATAAGATAGTTGAGGATGATAAAAATATAATAAATAATAATTCTTCAAATGACAATGAAAGCATTTTAACTAAAGAAAAAGTAATTAATGATTACTCAAATAAAAAACAAAAGTCAAAATATAAATCGTTATATGTGAATAATGATGAGTTAAAAAAAGTAAAACAAAGAGTACTGGTTAAAAAAAAGAAATAGTTTTATAAAAAACTATTTTTTTATGCTATAATTAACCATAGATTAAACTAGATTATAATTGGGTGATATATAATGAGAAAAATAATTATAGCAGGAAGTGCTACTTTTTATAAAGAAGCATTGGAAATAAAGAAAGAATTAGAAAA
>CAMKAT010000055.1 GCA_946410555.1 uncultured Caryophanales bacterium
GATTCATACCGGCATAGCCGGTAGTTTTTTGTTTGACCTTCTGGTCAAACATAATCAAAAAAGCACATCAAAAGATGTGCTTATATTAATTGCTAAACTACTTAATAGTTTCAATTTTCATTAGGTTAGTAAATCCAATCTTACCAGCAACTAATCCACCAGTAACGATTACGTTATCACCTGATTTTAAATCCATGAATTTCTTAGCTTCTTCAACAGATAAATCAACTAATTCATCCATATCATTTTTAATATCGCAAACTTTAGCATAAACACCATAGTTTAATGCAAGTAAGTTAGCAGTTTCTTCATCTCCTACTAAAGCAAGGATTGGGCAGCTTGGTTCAAGGTTAGAGATTAATCTAGCACTCTTACCAGATACAGAAGGAACAACGATTAATTTTGCTCCTAATGAGTTAGCAGCTTCAGCTACAGATTTAATAATAGCATCAGTAGCAGTTTCAACTTTCTTTTCAGCGAAGATATTTTTATATTCAATAGAACCTTCGATATGTTCACAAATTCTTGCCATAGCAGCAACAGTTTCAACAACATATTCTCCAGTAGTAGTTTCACCTGATAACATAACTGCATCAGTACCATTATATACAGCATTAGCTACGTCAGTAACTTCTGCTCTTGTAGGTCTTGGATTATGTTTCATTGATTCTAACATTTCTGTAGCAACGATACAAATCTTTTTGTGTGATCTACAAGTTTTAACAATTCTCTTTTGGCAAATAGGAAGATCTTCAAATGGAACTTCAACACCAAGGTCTCCACGAGCAACCATTAAACCATCAGCAACTTCAGCAATTGCATCTAAGTTATTCATACCCATTTGAGATTCAATCTTAGCGATAATTTTCATATCTTCTCTATTTTGTTCTTTTAAGATTTCTCTGATAGCTAAAACATCATCAGCAGTTTGTACGAATGAAGCAGCTAAATAATCTCCTTCATGTTGACAAGCATAGATAATATCTTCTCTATCAATATCACTAATGAATGGGATATGTAAGTCAACACCTGGAACAGCACAACTCTTCTTAGAGTATAATACTCCACCATTAATAACTTTACATACTACATAGTCATCATATTTTTCAATAACTTCAATTTTCATTAAACCATTTTCAAGTAATACAACGTTACCTACTTGCATAGCATCAATTGCACTCTTATGATTAAATGTTAATTGTTCTTCAGTTCCGATAACATCTTCTTTAACTAATTTAATAGTGTTACCAGCAACTAATTTAATACCTTCTTCTTGAGCTACACCAGAACGGAATTCAGGTCCTTTTGTATCATAAAGAATTGAGATATTTTTTCCAGTAATCTCTCTAACTTTTTTAACTGTAGAAACAGCTTGTTCTCTTTCTTCAATAGTAGCATGAGAGAAATTAATTCTTGCTACATTTGCACCAGCTTCAACCATTTTAGTAAATACTTCAACAGTGTTACTAGCTGGACCAATACTTGTTACAATTTTAGTCTTTTTCATAGTTTTTTTCCTTCCTTCAAATTGCAAACGCAAACAGGTATAAATATACCATAAAATGAGTATTTTTGCAAACTTAATAATCTAATTTTTTAATTAAATCTTCTTGTTCTTCTTTACTTAAAAAAGTATACTTAACTGATCTTTTAATCATTGTCTTTATATCTTTAATAGTAAAACCTTGATTCTCCATCATAATACTGATTTCTTTATTTAAAGTAGTATTAGAAACAGTTCTATTATCAGTGTTTATTAAACAGTCACATTCTTCATCAAATAGTGTTCTTAATTGATGATCTTTAAATGAAGGAGCTGCACCTGTTTGGATATTAGATGTAGGACAAACTTCAAATAAAATATGATTATTACAAGTAAATTCAAGTAAGTCAGTATCTTCAACTACCCTAACACCATGACCAAGTCTTTTAGTACCAAAATTAATAGCACTTTTAATAGATTCAACACCATCTGCTTCACCAGCATGAATAGTAAATGGAATACCTCTTCTTCTTGCTTCATAGAATAACTCTTCGAAATATCTTGTTGGATACATTCCTTCAGCACCAGCAAGATCAATTGCACATACTCCCTTACCAATGAATCTTTCAGCTAATTCAATCACTTCCAAATTTGTATCAAAATCAAAGTTTCTCATCATACAAAGAATTACTCTAATCTTAATACCTTGAACTTGATTAAAACCTTCAAGAGCTGATTCTACTACTTCATCAAGTGTAAGGCCATTTAAAGTCGATTTGTGAGGTGCAAATCTTACTTCAGCATAAATTATATTATCTTTCTTCATATCCTCTGCAAGTTCTCTAGAAACACGTATTAAGCCTTCCTTATCTTGCATTATACTTAGTGGTAAATCAAACTTAGATAAATATTCATTTAAATCTTTTCGAGACTCTTTAAAGCACATTTCTCTTTCAACTTTCTCAAGAGGTAAACCTAACACTTCAGAAACAGTCGATGGTCTTACTGATCCATCTAAATGACAATGTAATTCTATCTTTTTTAAGTCTTCTAGCATAATATCACTACCCTAAATTAATTATAAAATAAAAAAAATGCACATTAAAGTGCATTTA